>NZ_NTRO01000023.1:0-110906 GCF_002560575.1 Bacillus sp. AFS023182
ACTTTTAGGGGTCACTTCATTCTGGAACGGCTTTTTTTCTTCTGTAATTTTGTTATAATTTCTAATGTTATGAACAAAAAGGGGTAAGGAGAAAAGACATGGATGAGTTAAGTCTACAGATTGTTGTATTACTCGTTGCTTTTGGTTTTTTGGCTGCATTTATTGATTCAGTTGTTGGAGGAGGGGGACTCATTTCACTTCCTGCACTTATGTTTGTAGGATTACCACCAGCTTCGGCAATCGCTACAAATAAGTTAGCTTCGACAATGGGATCATTAACAAGTACAGTTTATTTTATTCGTTCAAAGAAGGTTGATTTTCGTATAGTGGGAAAGTTAATCCCGTTAACTATTATTGGGGCCATTATAGGAGCTTTAGTAGTAAAATTTATTCCACCAGATATTTTGCGTCCGCTTGTACTGGTAATGTTGGTATTTATTGCGATTTATATTATTGCAAAAAAGGATTGGGGAAGTGTTTCGACCTATAAAAAGATGACAAAAGGAAAAGCATTAATGTTTTACTTCGTTATTTTAATTATAGGATTTTATGATGGTTTTTTCGGACCGGGAACAGGATCTTTTTTAATTTTTGCATTTTTATTAATTGGTTTGGATTTTATTCGAGCAGCTGCGTCTGGGAAAGTTTTGAATTTTGTTAGTAATATTGTATCTTTAATTACATTTTTATTTTTAGACATTATTCATTTTGAATACGGTATTATTATGGGATTATCTATGATTTTAGGAGCATATTTAGGATCAAAGTTTGCTGTGCAAAAAGGTGTTGGGTATGTTCGTACTTTATTTTTACTAGTAACAATTTTATTAATTGGAAAAAATATTATGGAGTATGTTCATATTATTTAGCTTCATACGTACGTGTGAAGCTTTTTTTTTATTTATTATATTTTAAAAATTAATTAATTTTTAAAATATAAGTCTAGGAATATTTGAATAAATCTAAATTATCGTGTAGAATAATGTTGTAAAATGTAAACGTTTTTCTAAGGGGAGGCTAAAAAGAATGGTAGTAGCATACAAACATGAGCCATTTACAGATTTTTCAGTAGAGGCTAACAAGTTAGCGTTTGAAGAAGGTTTAAAGAAAGTTGAATCTTATCTTGGACAAGACTATCCATTAATTATCGGGGGAGAAAAGATCACTACAGACGAGAAAATCGTTTCTGTAAACCCTGCAAATAAAGAAGAAGTTGTAGGTAGTGTTTCAAAAGCAAGCCGTGAATTAGCTGAAAAAGCAATGCAAGTTGCGGATGAAACATTCCAAACTTGGAGAAAGTCAAAACCAGAAATGCGTGCAGACATTTTATTCCGTGCTGCAGCAATCGTTCGTCGTAGAAAACATGAGTTCTCTGCTATTCTTGTAAAAGAAGCAGGTAAACCATGGAATGAGGCAGATGCTGATACAGCAGAAGCAATCGATTTTATGGAATATTATGGTCGTCAAATGTTAAAATTAAAAGACGGTATTCCAGTAGAAAGCCGTCCAATTGAATATAATCGTTTCTCTTACATTCCATTAGGAGTAGGTGTAATTATTTCTCCTTGGAATTTCCCATTCGCAATTATGGCAGGTATGACAACAGCTGCATTAGTTTCTGGTAACACAGTATTACTAAAGCCAGCTAGCACAACACCTGTAGTAGCAGCGAAGTTTATGGAAGTTTTAGAAGAAGCAGGCTTACCAGCAGGCGTTGTAAACTTCATCCCTGGTAGTGGATCTGAAGTTGGTGACTACTTAGTAGACCACCCTCGTACACGTTTCATTAGCTTTACTGGATCACGCGATGTAGGTATTCGTATTTACGAGCGCGCAGCAAAAGTAAATCCAGGTCAAATTTGGTTAAAACGCGTTATCGCTGAAATGGGCGGTAAAGATACAATCGTTGTTGATAAAGAAGCAGATCTTGAATTAGCTGCTAAATCTATCGTTGCATCAGCATTTGGATTCTCAGGACAAAAATGTTCTGCTTGCTCTCGTGCAGTAATCCACGAAGATGTATACGATCACGTATTAAATCGTGCTGTTGAATTAACAAAAGAATTAACTGTAGGTAACCCAGCTGAAAAAGGCATGAACATGGGACCAGTTAATGATCAAGCTGCATTTGATAAAGTAATGAGCTATGTTGCAATTGGGAAAGAAGAAGGTAAAGTAGTAGCTGGTGGCGAAGGTGATGATTCTAAAGGCTGGTTCATCCAACCAACAATCGTTGCTGACGTTGCAGAAGATGCTCGCTTAATGAAAGAAGAAATCTTCGGACCAGTAGTAGCATTCTGTAAAGCAAAAGACTTTGATCATGCACTTGCAATTGCAAACAATACAGAATACGGTTTAACAGGAGCAGTTGTCTCTAACAACCGTGAACATATCGAAAAAGCACGTGAAGACTTCCACGTTGGTAACTTATACTTCAACCGTGGATGTACTGGTGCAATCGTAGGTTACCAACCATTCGGTGGCTTTAACATGTCTGGTACAGATTCTAAAGCAGGCGGACCTGACTACTTAGCACTTCACATGCAAGCAAAAACTACTTCTGAAACTTTATAAGAAATAGATGAAAAGGCCTTCCTATAATGGGGAGAGCCTTTTTCATGTAAGAAAGATTCCGATTAGAAAACAACTATTTTGCTTTAATAAAGTGTAAGAGAGTGAAAAGGAACAAAAGTGCTAAAAAAATTAATTCATTCGTCATATTTTTCTGTATTATTTTTTTGAATTTCCTGTATAATTCAATTTGAAAGAAAATCTATGGTTAGACAAGAGAACACTGCTTTCAGTCTTGCTCACTGAAAGTAGTGTTTTTTTATTTTTTAGCAGGTGTAACTTATAACAAATAGTAAGGTCGTAGTTCGCAAGGAGAGGTAGAGTGTAATACATAAAGCGGTAATGTTAAGCTGTAATTTGATACACTTCCTAAATCTTTAAAAGTTGAGTTCAATAGAAGTTCGGATCAAGCGGATGTAAATGTTGCAGGTCTGCTATATGAAGAGAAATTAAAGAATCAGTTGATTAGAGTAAGAGGTATAGGGAAAAATAAGGTGAAGAGGAAAGCGAGTTTGAGAGACTTCAAGTTATGGTAACCTGTGAATAATAGTATAAAAGATCATGTCTTTATCCCGCCTTAACGGGAAGTAAGACCCCCACCTTAGGATTCAGAGATAGGCGGGGGATCAAGAACCCCCACCACTGATTAAAGTTTCACTTTACAGACATAATCTTTTGTTTCAGATGGAGTTCCTAAAACTTAAAAGCTCTTCGGTACTCATAACATTTGCATATAGGTCATTTAAACTTGCTAAAATTGTATTATGGATATAGACAGCGGGAATCGTAGCATTTTTAAAGAGGAGATCTTTTGTTGCACATGCATCATGTACAACAGTGCAACGAAAACCGAAATCAAAAGCAGCTCTTACTGTGGCATCAATACACATATGAGTCATCATCCCACATATAATAACATGTTCAATTTCTAAGTTCTGCAATTGCTCTAGCAGGCCAGTTTCCCGAAAACTGTTTGGATAGTGTTTGAGAATAACAGTTTCATTCTTTAAGGGGCGAACATTTTCATGAATGTGAACACCTTCTGTATTCGGAAGAAAAAAGGTAGCAGTTTCTTTAATAGATACATGTTGGATATGAAAAATAGGTTGGTTCACTTCTCGAAAATGCTGAAGTAGCTGACTTGCATACTCGCTAGCTTCAGCGGCACCACGTAGTTCCATCTTACCATTTGGAAAATAATCATTTTGAATATCGACGAGTAAAAGGGCTGTTTTCATATCAGTTATCGTCCTCCGTTTTATTTCTTATTCATGTAATGTTATTCAATTAGCAGCGGATATTTTCCTTTCCATAATCCTGATGAAAAATAAAGTTGTTATTTTCTGATATTTTTGTTGACTCTTACTTTTCAGAGTTTTATAATGGGACTTAATTAAACGACAATTAAATTGATACACTCTTATCCAGAGAGGTGGAGGGACTGGCCCTGTGATACCTCAGCAACGGGTTATTTAATACCGTGCTAATTCCAGCAAGCTCTTAGAAGCTTGGAAGATGAGAAGATGTGAATGAGTATATAAGTGCTCTTCTTCTTATTTTTATTATGGATAAGGAGGAGAGCACTTTTTATTTTACCTCAAGGCTCTACTTCAAGTTGTTTCAGCATATAGGAGGGAAGAAGATGATTTTTTTTAACAATGTAAGCAAAGTATATGAATCTGGTGGGAAACCTGTTCATGCGGTAGAAGATGTAACACTGTCGATTGGAAAGGGGGAAATTTTTGGCATTATCGGTTTTAGTGGAGCTGGAAAAAGTACATTGTTACGTCTAGTAAACATGCTAGAAAGACCAACTGAGGGAACCATTTCAATAGATGATAAAGATATTACATCGTTAACAACGAAAGAATTACGAAAACTAAGACAAAGAATTGGGATGATTTTTCAAAGTTTTAATCTATTTAATTCAAGAACTGTTTTTGGGAATGTTGCTTATCCATTAAAATTGGCGAAAGTACCGAAAAATGAAATAAAAGAACGAGTAAATGAATTGCTAAAGTTTGTAGGTTTAGAAGATAAGGCAAACTATTATCCAGAACAGCTATCAGGTGGTCAAAAACAACGTGTTGGAATTGCAAGAGCGCTTGCAACATCGCCAGATATTCTCATTTGTGATGAGGCCACATCAGCGTTAGATCCAGAAACAACGACAGAAATTCTAAATTTATTAAAGAAAGTGAATCGAGAATATAATTTAACAATCCTTCTTATTACACATGAAATGCACGTTGTGAAAGAAATTTGCCACCGTGTAGCCGTTATGGAAAAAGGAAAAGTAATTGAAGAGGGAACATTATTCGATGTCTTTACGAAACCTAAAACGAAGACAACGCAAAATTTTGTGCGCTCTGTTATTAATGATCACTTACCAAAAAGTGTGTTGACAAAAATTCAAAATGGAGGAAGGATTTATCGCTTAACATTCACTGGTGAAGAGACGGGGCAACCTGTATTATCGTATATTGCTAAAAATTATAATGTGGATGTAAATGTACTCTATGGAAATATTATAGAACTACAAAATGTTTTATTCGGAAACCTTCTTGTAGAACTACAAGGAGAACAGAAAGAAATTCAAAAAGCGCTGCAACATCTAAGAGTGCAAGTACAATTGAAGGAGGTTGAAGCCCATGCGAGTTGATTGGAGTATATTTTGGCCTCGGATTTTAGATGCGGCAGGGGATACCCTTTTGATGGTAATTGTAACCCTTATATTCGCTGTAATACTTGGTATACCTCTAGGTTTACTTTTATATGTAACAAGAAAAGGAAACTTTTTAGAAAACAAGCTGGTCTTTTCTATTCTTAATATTGTTATTAATACGATTCGTCCAATTCCATTTATTATCTTTTTAGTAACTTTAAGTCCAATAACAAGAACTGTTATTGGAACAACAATTGGAACGGCGGCAGCAATTTTTCCAATGACACTGGTTGCATCAATTGGAATTGCAAGAATGGTAGAAACAAATCTTGTTTCAGTTCCAAAAGGCGTGATTGAAGCAGCGCAAGCTATGGGAGCATCACCACTAAGAATTGTTTTCGAAATTCTTGTTCCAGAAGCAGTAGCACCATTAATTTTAGGGATTACGTTTATGACAGTTGGTTTAATTGAATTTTCGGCAGTTGCCGGCCTTGTTGGCGGTGGTGGTCTTGGTGATTTAGCAATGACATATGGTTATCAACGTTTTGATACATCTGTTATGTTCGTGACAGTTATATTACTTATTATTCTTGTGCAATTGGCTCAAAACTTAGGAAACTACTTTTCAAAAGTATTTTTACGTAGATCATAAAACGAAAAGGGGAAGAGAAGCATGAAGAAACTATTAGCATTTGCATTATCAACAATTGTAGGAATTACAGCTTTAAGTGGATGCTCAAGTGAAGATACAGGGGCAAAAGGAAAAGAAAAAGTAGTTCGTATCGGTGTAACAGGAACGGATGGAGACGCTTGGACTATTCTTCAGAAGAAAGCTGAAAAAGAAGGGATTAAAATTAAACTTGTGGAGTTCTCTGATTATACAACACCAAATAAAGCATTAGCTGACGGTGATATAGAATTGAACTCATTCCAACATATTGCTTTCTTAGAGCAATTTAAAAAGGAGCATAAGTTAGATATTACAGCCGTTGGTACAACACAGATTGCGCCAATGGGATTATTCTCTGAAAAGTATAAAAAGCCAAATGAAATTCCAGAGGGTTCAGAAATTGCAATTCCAAATGATCCAACGAACCAAGCACGTGCATTGAAACTTCTTGATGCAGCTGGATTATTAAAATTGAAGAAAGACTTTGGACTATTTGGAGATTCAAGTGGTATTGCTGAAAATCCGAAAAAGCTAAAGATTACACCAGTAATTGCACAGCAAACACCCCGTGTATTAAAAGATGTGGCAGCTTCAGTTATTAATAATGGTGTTGCGGGTCAAGCTGGTTTAGACCCAGTGAAAGACCCTATCTTCTTAGAAGATCCAAAAAACGAAAATGCGAAACCATATATTAATATTTTCGCAGCTCGTACGAAAGATAAAGATGATCCAACGATCAAAAAAGTGATTGAATTGTACCATTCAAAAGAAGTAATAGACGCAATTAAGAAAGAAACAAAAGATGGTTCAATAGCAGTAAATCTTTCACTGGAAGAGTTAGAGAAAATCGTAAAATAATATGGGGTTAAACGGACTAACTGTAGGAACCCCTCCGTTGTTAGCTCGTTCGACATATAATCATACTTAACAGACGATACCCTAATTTTGTATCTTCCAATTCTGTATATCATAAAATCCAATGTTTGTTAGGTAAGATGAAAAGACCAGGGAAATTCCTGGTCTTTTTTATTTGATCAATTATTGTATTTATTCAATGGTAATGTTCTTTAAGTTACTAGTTGTAGGTCTCGTTGTTTTTTGCATACAAGAAGAAAGCTCTTCTTGTAAAATACTTAGCACTTTCTTTGCAGATTGCTGAACCGGAGTAGGTAATTCATTCATGATATACATTCCAACTTCCACCTTTGTACGAATTGCTTTTCTTAGTAAATCCTCACGCATGAACAGCACCTCCAAAGCGAATGTTTAATACATCCCCTTCAAATTTTGCACCTTGAACGGATAAGTGCGTTAATGTTTTGGGTAATGTAATGTTTCGTTTAACAGAGCCTGCGCGAATGATGAGTTCATCACCTTTTTGATTTAAAGAAAGCTCACTTTTATCTGAGAATGGAATAGAGAGAACAAAAATATATGCATCTCCATCTTTTTTTACATATTGTGTACGCCCGTTAAATTTTACGGCGGTTGGTTCTGCATCATCTTTGAACAAGGCATCTCCTACACGCTCTAGCATAGGTAATCCAATTACTTCTTGTTCGAACATTGGAGCTTCATAAATAGGAAGTGGTTGAAAGCTATCTTGGATAAGTGCTTTATATTTCTTTTGGGCATCTTTCCATGCTTGGAAGTAGGAGTCAGTAACAGTATCAGGGATGACACGGTTAATCATGATGGCATCGACGTTATAATCATATAAATTTAAATAGGTGAAACTACGCTGTGCTTCTTTAATAACCATTTTTTCTGGATTTACAACAACGCGAATGCTCGTTACTTCTCGATTGGATAAAATATCCCGCATTTCCCCTAGCTGTTCAAGTGTATTCGTTAATTCATCCATAATATCATCAGTAGGGAGTGGGACGCCGAGGAGCGGTTGTGCAACAGGACGGACAACTTTTAAAACTTTTCTTTTAATCGGGAAGAGTTTTTCCATCCACCAACCAAGCATATCAGGAAAGCTTAACATAGCTAGCGTTTCTCCCGTTGGTGCACAGTCAATAATGATGACATCATATGTTTTTTGTTTATAGTAATCGAGTACACGGAGTAAACTAATTAAGTCTTCCATACCTGGGAACATCGTTAATTCCTCAGTTGTAATATCGTCAGCTGCTTTTGATGTGAACAGCAATGTAATATACTTTTGTAATTTTCTCCAGCCTTTTTCCATTTCATAAATAGTATTGATTTCTTGCGCCCATAAATTTTCACGAATTTCTTGTGGTTCGGAAGATAATTTTATGCCGAATGAATCTCCTAAGCTATGAGCTGGGTCTGTACTCATGACTAATGTTTTTAGCCCTTGTTTGGCACTTTGAAGAGCTGTTGCTGCTGAAATGCTAGTTTTTCCTACGCCGCCTTTACCTGTATACAAAATAATTCTCATATTTATATCCCCTTTGTTTCGATTGTCGAATATTACGAGTGTCGAAATATATTTTTGAATAAAAACCCATAAAGGGCTTTATTCGATCGGAATGTTTTTCATGTTAGGTGTAGAAAGCTTTTCGACCTGTTTTTGTTGTGACGTAGCGACGTGATTCATAATCTTTTGGAAGATTTGCAGTAAGAATGCCTTTTCTTCTTCTGATAATGCTCCTGTCACAAGATTAAAGTAATGAGCTGCGTTTTGTTTCACTTCTTGAACGAGTAACATACCTGCTTCTGTTAAGCGAATTAATACGATACGTCGATCACTTTCATTTCGATAGCGCTCAATATATCCTTTTTTGACAAGACGATTTACAACACCTGTTGTTGTACTCATTGGAATATCAAGAAGCTCAGTAATTTTTGTCATCGTAATATCTTTATTTCGCTCCATCCATAAGAGACAGAATACCTCCGTTTTAGAAAGTGATAAATCAAGGCTCACCCATTCTTCTGGATAGAAAAGCTTCTTGGCGTTATCTAGCAGTAAATCTAAAAAATGTTCATATTGCAACAATTATTTCCACTCCCGTATATTTCGAGATTCGTAATATTTATTTTTATTGTATGCATGTTTGAAATAAATGTCAAATCTATATTTTGTTTTTTTCAGATTAAATAAAAAATAAACTTTATAATAGAAAATAATTGTGATAGATCAGTATATTTTACATAAAAACCCATAACAGTAATATAATCACCTATAATTAATATGCAGCTACGAGGGGGAGAACAATGAGAAGGAGAAATACGCAAGCGTTTACATTTTTAGCATGGACTTCGTTTGTTTGCGCACTTTCAGGTATGTTAATTGGTATTTATACATTAGATGAAACGCTTAGTGTAAAAGGGTACTATTTAATAGGTACATTATTTTTAACAATGTCATGTTTTGTGTTACAAAAAACAATTCGTGATAATGAAGAAGATAATGAAAGATTTCCCAAAAGCAAGCCGTCAGATAAAGAGTAATGTACGAAGAAAGGCAGAAGCCTTTCTTTTTTTATGTAAAAATACTGTAAGTGCCGCGTGTTGACTTGCTTGAAGTACTGAAAATTTGGTATCATCAATAGTATTGTAGATTGAACGATATATTATGGAGGTGGCCTAGCCGTGTCAAGAATTTCCGTTGAAAATGTAAAGCATGTAGCGCATTTAGCACGTCTTGCAATTACAGATCAAGAGGCAGAAAAATTTCAAAAACAACTCGATGCAATTGTTACATTTGCAGAACAGTTAAATGAATTAGATACAACAAATGTAAAACCAACAACTCACGTATTAAATATGAGAAATATTATGCGTGAAGATGTACCAGAAAAAGGTTTACCAGTTGAAGAAGTATTAAAAAATGCACCGGATCACAAAGATAATCAAATCCGTGTTCCAGCAGTATTAGAATAGAGGAGGGGAATTTCGATGTCATTATTTGATCATTCTGTATCAGAGTTACATAAGAAATTAAACAGCAAAGAAATTTCCGTTACGGATTTAGTAGATGAATCATACAAACGTATTGCGGATGTTGAAGACAACGTAAAAGCTTTTCTTACATTAGATGAAGAAAATGCACGCGTGAAAGCGAAAGAATTAGATGCGAAAATTGGTGCTGAAGATAATGGTTTACTATTTGGTATGCCAATCGGTGTGAAAGACAACATTGTAACAAATGGCCTTCGTACAACTTGTGCGAGCAAAATATTAGCAAACTTCGATCCAATTTATGATGCGACAGTTGTGCAAAAGCTAAAAGCAGCTGACACAATTACTATTGGTAAATTAAATATGGATGAGTTCGCAATGGGTTCTTCAAATGAAAACTCAGGTTTCTATGCTACGAAAAACCCATGGAATTTAGATTACGTTCCAGGTGGGTCTAGTGGTGGTTCTGCAGCAGCAGTAGCGGCAGGCGAAGTATTATTCTCTTTAGGTTCTGATACAGGTGGTTCTATCCGTCAACCAGCTGCATATTGCGGTGTTGTAGGTTTAAAACCAACTTATGGACGCGTATCTCGTTATGGTTTAGTTGCATTCGCATCTTCACTTGACCAAATCGGACCAATTACACGTACAGTAGAAGATAATGCATACTTATTACAAGCGATTTCAGGTATTGACCGCATGGATGCAACTTCTGCAAATATTGAAGTAGGCAACTATTTAGCTGGTTTAACAGGCGATGTAAAAGGTTTACGTATCGCTGTACCAAAAGAATATTTAGGCGAAGGTGTTGGCGAAGAAGCTCGTGAGTCAGTACTAGCTGCTTTAAAAGTATTAGAAGGCATGGGAGCGACTTGGGAGGAAGTATCTCTTCCACACTCTAAATATGCATTAGCAACGTACTACTTAATTTCTTCTTCTGAAGCGTCTGCTAACCTTTCACGCTTTGATGGCGTACGCTATGGCGTTCGTTCTGATAATGTGAATAACTTAATGGACCTTTACAAAAATACGCGTAGTGAAGGCTTCGGTGACGAAGTAAAACGCCGTATTATGCTTGGTACATTTGCGCTTAGCTCTGGTTACTATGATGCATATTACAAAAAAGCACAACAAGTACGTACATTAATTAAAAATGACTTTGACAATGTATTTGCTAATTACGATGTTATTATTGGACCAACAACGCCAACTCCAGCGTTCAAAGTAGGCGAAAAGATTGATGATCCAATGACAATGTATGCAAATGACATTTTAACAATCCCAGTCAACTTAGCGGGTGTTCCAGCAATTTCTGTTCCATGTGGATTCGGTGCAAACAACATGCCACTTGGTTTACAAATTATCGGTAAACACTTTGATGAAGCAACAATTTACCGCGTTGCACATGCGTTTGAGCAAGCAACAGATTATCATACAAAAAAAGCAAGTCTGTAAGGAGGCGAGCATAGATGAATTTTGAAACAATTATTGGTTTAGAGGTTCACGTTGAGTTAAAAACAAATTCGAAAATTTTCTCTGCGAGTCCAACAGAATTCGGAGCGGATCCAAATACACAAACAAGTGTAATTGATTTAGGATACCCTGGGGTACTTCCGACTTTAAATAAAGAAGCTGTTAACTTTGCAATGAAAGCTGCAATGGCATTAAACTGTGAGATCGCAACAGAAACGAAGTTTGATCGTAAAAATTATTTCTATCCAGATAATCCAAAAGCATACCAAATCTCTCAATTTGATAAGCCAATTGGAGAGAATGGTTGGATTGAAATTGAAGTAGACGGTAAAAAGAAACGTATCGGTATTACACGTCTTCATTTAGAAGAAGATGCAGGTAAATCAACGCATACAGGTGAAGGTTACTCATTAGTAGACTACAACCGTCAAGGTATGTCATTAATCGAAATCGTATCTGAGCCGGATATGCGTACGCCAGAAGAAGCATATGCATACTTAGAAAAATTAAAATCTATCATTCAATATACAGGCGTATCTGATTGTAAGATGGAAGAAGGTTCCCTTCGCTGTGATGCAAACATCTCCCTTCGTCCAGTAGGGCAAGAGAAGTTTGGTACAAAAGCAGAGCTTAAAAACTTAAACTCATTCACTTATGTACAAAAAGGTCTTGAGTTTGAACAAGCTCGTCAAGAAAAAGAACTATTATCTGGTGGTATCATTCAACAAGAAACACGTCGTTATGATGAAGCAACGAAGAAAACAATCTTAATGCGTGTAAAAGAAGGATCTGACGATTACCGTTACTTCCCAGAACCAGACTTAGTTGAGCTTTACATTGACGATGAGTGGAAAGAAGAAGTTCGTGCTTCTATCCCTGAACTTCCAGATGCTCGTAAAGTACGCTATGTTGAAGAGCTTGGTTTACCAGTTTACGATGCACATGTATTAACATTAACAAAAGAGATGTCTGATTTCTTTGAAGCAACAATTGTGGACGGTGCAGATGCGAAGTTAACATCGAACTGGTTAATGGGTGAAGTACTTGCATACTTAAACAAACAACAAAAAGAATTAAAAGACGTAGCATTAACACCAGCTGGTCTATCTAAAATGATTCAATTAATTGAAAAAGGTACAATTTCATCTAAAATTGCGAAAAAAGTATTTAACGAGTTAATTGAAAAAGGTGGAGACCCAGAAGAAATCGTTAAGGCGAAAGGTCTTGTTCAAATTTCTGACGAAGGTACACTTCGTAAGGTCGTAACTGAAATTCTTGATAATAATGAACAATCTATTGAAGACTTCAAAAACGGTAAGGACCGTGCGATTGGCTTCTTAGTTGGTCAAATTATGAAAGCAACAAAAGGACAGGCTAATCCACCACTTGTTAACAAAATCTTGTTAGAAGAAATCAATAAACGCTAATAACGAGATAGCTTAGCTCTTAGAATTAAGAAGTTATTAAACAACAAAGATTAAACAGAGAAAGCACCCATATTTGGGTGTTTTTTCTGAGTTAATCAAACGTTTGTTTNNAAACAAACGTTTGATTAACTGACAAAAGTGAAAAAATGTTTGTATAGCAACTATGGTATGATAGTTGCAAAAAGGTGGAAATAATGATAAATCTAGACATAGAGAGTTTTTTCATCTCGTGAAATAATGGATAATTGTTAACTCCTTGTTTTATATGCAAGAAACAGAAAGTACTATGAAGAATGAAATGATATATATTGTCGATGTAAAGTGATAAGAGCCTAGGTTCTTACTTGTCCTTTTAAATGGGCTAAAAGAAGGATATGGAGATGAGAGGAGGTAGGCATAGGAACGCTGAATAAAAGTTTGGTGTATTCTTTTTTCATAAAGAAGGAAATTCCTGTGCTAATGAATGATGAAGCGAGCAAGAATAATTTATAACCCTACTTCTGGTCGTGAGTTATTTAAAAAAAGCTTACCAGAAGTATTACAAAAATTAGAACAAGCTGGATATGAAACATCTTGTCATGCGACAACGGGTCAAGGAGATGCGACTGTGGCAGCGAGGCAAGCGGTAGAGCGTAAGTTTGATGTTGTCATTGCAGCAGGTGGTGATGGAACGCTAAATGAAGTCGTAAATGGTTTAGTAGGGCATGAACATCGTCCAAAGTTCGGTATCATTCCAGTTGGAACGACAAATGATTTTGCACGTGCAATTGGTGTGCCTCGTTCTATTGAAGAGGCTGCTGATATTATTTGCGAAGGTAATACAGTTCCGCTAGACCTTGGTAGAGCGAACGATACATATTTTATTAACATTGCTGGCGGCGGACGTATTACAGAATTAACATACGAAGTACCGAGTAAGTTGAAAACGGTATTAGGACAACTTGCATATTATTTAAAAGGTATTGAAATGCTACCGTCACTACATCCAACATATGTTGAAATCGAGTATGATGGAAAGCTATTGCAAGAAGAGATTACGATGTTTTTAATTACGAATACGCGCTCCGTTGGTGGATTTGAAAAGGTTGCACCATATGCCTCTATTAACGATGGCTTATTTGACTTATTAGTGCTAAAGAAGGGCTCTATTGCTGATTTAATTAAAGCAGCAACACAAGCACAGCGCGGTGAGCATATTAATAATCCAAAGGTTTTATATACGCAGGCAAATCGTATTAAAGTTCATTCGCCAGATAAATTAATGATTAATTTAGATGGTGAATATGGCGGGGATGCACCAATGGAATTTGAAAATATATATCATTGTCTAGAACTATTTGTTCCGAAGCATCAAGAGGATACCTTATAAAGGTATCCTTTTTATTATTCATACAGGAGCGTGCCCATGGAATATTTTCATAAATTGGGAGTAGTTTTGATTTTTATGGTATTTTTACAATTTTTTCATCCTACATCCACATTTACTTGTTACACTGAATGTAAGAAGCGCAGAAAGGTAGGGTGTTATGGAGAAAGTAAGAGCGATACTATTTGATAAAGATGGAACATTAATGGATTTTCATTCTATTTGGATAAAGGTAGCGGAAGAGCTTGTAGTTGAATTTATACAATTATACAAATTGCCTGCATCACTACAGGACGTTCTTTTACAAGAAATTGGTGTTGAAGGAGCGTTTGTTAATCCACATAGTGCATTAGCAGCAGGAACAAGTCTTGATATAGCACAAATCTTTTGTAAACATATATCTTCTGTTGAAGAGTGTGACATGCATCATTGGATAAGTGAAAAAATATTTAAGCTTATGTACGAACACCGTTCACATATAAGAATGACTGCAGATTTACCAAGAGTTTTACAAACACTAAAAGATAAAGGATTTATTTTAGGTATTGTGACAGCTGATGATTTGGCGCCGACTGACCTCTTTTTAAAGCAGTGTCACTTAGAATCGTTTTTTGACTATATTGTAGCTTCAGATACATTTCCAGCCCAAAAGCCAGACAAGCAAATTGTAGAATCATTTTGTGAAAAGTTTGGGTTATCTCCAAGGGAGGTAGTTGTTGTTGGGGATACGCCAACAGATTTACATTTAGCGAAAAATAGCGGGGCTTGCTATGCAATTGGTGTTCTTTCTGGGACGGGTGATCGTCAAACATTAGCACCACTTGCAGACATTATATTAGATTCTGTCGGTAATTTTATTTCTGATTCTGGAGAACTTATTTGGGAACGAGAAAAGTCTAATCTATAAATAAAATAAGTCTATATTGACTCGTAATGAGTCGATATAGACTTATTTTTTATGTCGAAATCCTGAGAAAACTAGAAGTTTATTGTATTCATTAAATTGGCATACATCTTGCAATATAGAAAAAGAAAATCATAGCATAGAAAAGGATGGGAGAAACGATGAATACAAAATTTGCTAAAGTAAACGAACAAATTCCAGGACCGAAAGCAGCTTCTTTATTAGAACGCCGTCAAAATATCGTACCAAGGGGCGTGAGTAATGGAATTCCAACATTTGTACAATCAGCAGATGGAGCGCTTGTAACAGATGTAGATGGAAATCAATTTATCGATTTTGCGGGAGCAATTGGAACAATTAATGTAGGACATTGTCACCCTGCTGTGAAAGAGGCGCTTCATAAACAAGTAGATCAATATATTCATACTGGCTTTAATGTCATGATGTATGAGCCATATATTGAACTAGCAGAGAAGCTTGCTGCGTTAGCTCCTGGAAATTTTGAAAAACAAGTACTATTTTTAAATAGTGGTGCTGAAGCAGTTGAAAATGCTGTGAAAATTGCTCGTAAATATACGAAGCGCCCTGGAATTATTGCTTTTACAAAAGGATTTCACGGCCGCACTTTGATGACAATGACGATGACAAGTAAAGTAAAGCCTTATAAATTTGGATTTGGTCCATTTGCACCAGAAGTATATAAAGCGCCATTCCCATATGAATACCGTCGTCCAGAAGGCTTAACAGATGAGCAATACGATAACTTTATTATTGAAGAGTTTAAAAACTTTTTAATATCAGAAGTTGCACCAGAAAGCATAGCGGCCGTTGTGATGGAGCCAGTCCAAGGTGAAGGTGGCTTTATTGTTCCAAGTAAAAAGTTCGTACAGGAAGTACGTCGTCTTTGCTCTGAGCATGGCATCTTATTTGTAGCGGATGAAATTCAAACAGGCTTTAGCCGTACGGGAAAATACTTTGCAATAGATCACTATGATGTCGTTCCAGATTTAATTACTGTTTCGAAATCATTAGGGGCAGGAGTACCAATTAGTGGTGTTATTGGACGAAAAGAAATTATGAATGAATCCGCACCAGGGGAACTTGGTGGAACATATGCTGGAAGTCCATTAGGATGCGCTGCGGCATTAGCTGTTTTGGATATTATAGAGAAAGAAAAATTAAATGATCGAGCTGTACATGTAGGAAAAGTTGTAATGGATCGATTTGAAGAAATGAAGAAAAAATATAACTGTATTGGTGATGTACGTGGTTTAGGGGCGATGTGTGCGTTCGAACTTGTTAAAGATCGTACAACGAAAGAAGCAGATAAAGTATTAACAGCAAATTTATGTGCTGAAGCAAATAAACGAGGACTCCTCTTATTATCTGCTGGAACGTATGGGAATGTAGTTCGTGTCTTAATGCCACTTGTCATTACAGATGAACAATTAGAAGAAGGGCTTACAATTATTGAAGATTCCTTGCAAGCTTGTTATGAGCAAGCAGATATCGCTCGTGTGTAAATAATACGATATAAAAACCTTTCTTTTTTGGGGTGAGAGCATCTGTCGTGCATGGAAGCGGTCAGGTTCTCTTCTTGCCCCATACTAAGTGAAAATAAAGAGAAAAAATGAGCACGGGCCACGTTTTGTTTTTCGTAACAGTGATGTATATGTTGGAAAATCAAAATGAATATAAAACATATTTGTGACCATTCTAGTTTGTCTCTTGAAAAAACAGAAAATTCCCTTAAATGCAAGTTTCACTTTATAATGAAATATAAGCGATAATAAAGTGAAGCAATGGAACCTGAATTTGAGGAGTGGCTGGAATGGTTGCAGAAAAGGAACGAGCATTTATGGATTTAAAAGATGTATTTGAATATGCATTTGATGAGATCTTTGTTACGGATGAGGAAGGAACCGTTGTTCGTGTAAATAGTACATGTGAAAGGCACTATCAATTATCTGCCGAGGAGTTAGTAGGTAAGCATGTAAAAGAGTTACAAAAAGAAGGGATTTTTTATCCATCTGCAACGTTGGAAGTAATTGAGAAGAAAAAGCCGATTGAACTTGTTCAGACAACAAAGTCGGGAGAGTATTTACACGTCCGTACAAGGCCTGTGTTTGATGAACAAGGGAATTTGCGAAGAGTCATTAGTTATTCTCGTGATCTCACTGAACTCTACCAATTACGAAAAAAAGTAGAGGAGATGGATAATCAGTTAAAGACATATAAGAAAGAGTTAAGAGAAACATATGAATATGAAGGGCTCATTTTTAAAAGTGTAGCTATGCAAAAAATAGTCGCAACAATCAAAAAAGTATCTATGGTAGATAGTACGGTCCTTATTTTAGGTGAAACCGGAGTCGGGAAAAGTAGATTAGTGCGTCATTTACATGAAGTGAGTCATCGTAAAAATGAAATGTTTTATGAAATTAATTGTGCGGCATTGCCAACAAACTTAATCGAATCGGAACTGTTTGGCTATTCGGGTGGTTCATTTACAGGTGCAAATCGTGAAGGAAAAAAAGGAATTTTAGAGCTAGCTCATAAAGGGACTCTTTTCTTAGATGAAATCGGTGAAATGCCGCTTGAAATTCAAGCCAAACTGTTACAAGTACTGCAGGAAAAAACATTCCGCGCAGTAGGAGGTAGGGAACTAAAGAAAGTAGATGTTCGTATTGTGGCAGCTACGAATAGAGATTTAGCTGAAATGGTAAGACAAGGTACTTTCCGAAAAGATTTATACTATCGTTTGAATGTAATACCGATTCAAATTCCTCCACTTCGCGAGCGAACAGAAGATATTTTACCGTTAGTCTATCATTATTTACATCACTTTAACGAAAAGTATGGACGTGATGTGAAATTGGCCCCTAGTACTTTACAAATGTTTGTAGGGTATCCTTGGGAAGGGAATAATAGAGAAATAGAAAATGTAATTGAAAGGATTGTTATTACTGCAGATGATATTGTCATGATAGAAGACTTACCATTATCTATGCAAGGGTCAACAGTTGAGCAGTCCGGTCAAAGTCTCTATAAAATGTTGGAAGAAGTAGAACGGAATATTATCCTTAAAGCATATAAAACATATGGATCAAGCTATAAAGTAGCAGAGTTTTTGAAAATAAGCCAGTCTGCAGCAACTAGGAAAATTAAGAAGTTTATAGGAGAGGAAATTATATAAATACAAATTGAAAGCAGGTATATAATCTTTCTTTTTAGATGAGAGAGTACCTGTTCATGCATAGAAACCATCAGCATCTTTTTTGTCGAGGAGAAAACGAGTAGAGGTTACTTTGCGTACCCCATGGCAGTAACTTATATGTTGAAAAATCAAGGTAGATTTATATAGCTATAAGGATGGCTAATGACATTTGGATGAAAGTTTTTTGGAGGGTATTTCTTTGTTCGAACGCCTTTTTGAAAGTATGATAGAAATATGGAAAAAAATGAAGTGAATATAAAGGAGGAAGAAAATAGTGAATAAGAAAGCGGCGTATGTAAATCTAGAGCAGAAAGCTATGTATATAAATGGAGAATGGATTCAGTTGCAGGAACAAATTGAGATTAATAATCCGGCGACGCAGGAAATCTTTGCAACTGTCCCAAAGGGCGGAGTCACTGAGGCAAAGCAGGCGGTAGATGCTGCACATGAAGCTTTTAAATCATGGTCAAAATTAACAGCAGCTGATCGTGCGCAAAAACTAAAAAAGTGGTTTACATTAATTGATGAAAACAAAGAAGAAATTGCGGCGATTATGACAAAGGAACAAGGGAAGCCATTTGCAGAAGCACTTGGGGAAGTGAACTATGCGAATAGTTTTGTAGAGTGGTATGCGGAAGAAGGGAAACGAGTATACGGGGACATGATTCCAGCTTCTCATCCGAATAAACGCATTTTAGTAACGAAGCAGCCTGTAGGCGTTATTGCGGCGATTACACCGTGGAATTTTCCAGCTGCAATGATTACAAGAAAAGTGGCACCAGCACTTGCAGCAGGCTGCACAGCAGTTGTAAAACCTGCAAGTCAAACACCGTTAACTGCATTGAAATTAGCTGAACTTGCACATGAAGCCGATATTCCAAAAGGTGTTTTAAATATTGTCACTGGTAGCGCCAAGGCAATTGCTGATACTTGGATGGAGGATGGACGCGTAAGAAAGGTTTCATTTACAGGATCAACTGAAATCGGAAAAGAATTAATGTCTGGAGCTGCGAAAACAATGAAGAAAGTTTCGCTTGAGCTAGGTGGCCATGCTCCATTTATTGTAATGAGCGATGCGGATTTAGATAAAGCGGTAGAAGCAGTAATTGGTTCGAAATTCCGTAATGCTGGACAAACATGTATATGTACAAATCGCGTATTTGTGCAAGAAGGGGTGTATGCAGAATTCGCGGAAAAATTCCAAAAAGCAGTAGGGCAGCTTAAAGTAGGCGATGGATTTGGAGAAGGTACGACTGTAGGGCCACTTATCGATGCGAATGCTGTAGAAAAAGTACAGGAGCATATTGAAGATGCAATCAAAAAAGGCGGCGAAATTCTATATGGAGGCCAAACACTTACAGAATTAAATGGCCATTTCATTGAGCCAACTGTCATTGGAGGCGCAAATGACACAATGTTATGTATGACTGAAGAAACATTTGGTCCTGTTGCACCAGTTGCGAAATTTGAAACGGTGGAAGAAGTTATTGAGCGTGCGAATAACACACCGTATGGCTTAGCGGCTTATGTATTTACAAAAGACATTAGCCAAGCATTTCAAATTAGTGAAGCATTAGAATACGGTATTATTGGTTTAAACGATGGACTTCCATCTGTTGCACAAGCGCCATTTGGCGGATTTAAAGAAAGTGGGATTGGTCGTGAAGGCGGTTATTTTGGAATCGAAGAGTATTTAGAAATTAAATATATTTCATTAGGATTATAATAAGGTGAAACTTTAATCAGTGGGAGCCTTACTACCCGTTAAAGCGAGGTAAAATGAAAAAGAGCTGTTTTCTAAGAAAGCAGCTCTTTTTCATTCAATCATTTATATTTTTAGAATGCCCAGTTTCCTTTACGGAAGATTGGCTCATGTCTTCCATCAGCTGTAATACCGTCGATATCAAGCTCAGCTGACCCGATCATAAAGTCTTCGTGTGTAATACTAGAGTTCGCCCCATTTTCAGCAAGCTCTTCTTTTGTCATTGTTTTACCGCCTTCTAAGTTAAATGCATAAGCATTTCCAATTGCTAAATGGCAAGATGCATTTTCATCAAATAACGTATTATAGAACAAAATATTTGTATTAGAAATTGGCGAGTCGTGAGGTACCAATGCAACCTCTCCTAAGAAATGAGAGCCTTCATCTGTCTCTACTAAATGTTTTAAAGCTTCTTCGCCAGTATCAGCTTTATAGTTTACAATACGTCCATTTTCGAATGTAAGTGTAAAATTATCAATGATGTTGCCTCCAAAAACTAATGGTTTCGTACTTGATACTTGTCCGTTTACACCTGATTTTAATGGCATTGTAAATACTTCTTCTGTTGGAATATTAGCCATAAAGGGTACGTTTTTTTCATTTAAGCTTCCAGCTCCAGCCCATACATGTTTTTCTGGAAGTTCAATTGTTAAATCTGTCCCAGGACCTGTATAATGAAGAGCTTTATAATGTTTTTCATTTAAGTAGTCTACTTTTTCATGTAATGTTTCATCATGTTCTTTCCATGCTTCCACAGGATTTTCTAAATTTGCACGAGTTGCTTGGAAAATTGCATCCCATAGCTTTTCTTCTTGCTTTTCTGGCGCAACATCAGGGAATACTTTTGCAGCCCATTCTTTCGTAGGTACAGAGATCACGCACCAGCTTACTTTATCTGCTTGTACATAATCGCGGTATACTTTCATTGCTTCACCAGCAACCTTATGAGCACTTGCAATTCGCTTTGCATCTACACCCTTTAATAGATCTGGATTCTCNNTCTACATATACATGCTTTGCCCCTGATTTATATGCTTTTTCTGTAACAAGGCGGACAAATGGAGCTGCCTCAAGTGGCGCATTAATAGATAATGTTTGCCCAGGTTGAATATTAACACCAACATTTACTGCAAGAGCAGCATACTTTTCTAACGTTTGTTCAAATGACATATGTACGATCTCCTTTATTCAAAAGATTTATTATATACATAATACAAGAAAAATTCAAAAATATAAATAGAACTCAAATGAGATTGAGTTCTATTTTTTGGTTATTTAATAGAGCGTGTAAATTGTTCCACTGTTATGGAATGATGTATGCGAAAACGCTTCATTTTGAATAATTCGTTAGGCTCACCTTTCGTAATAAACCGCCCTGGCTTTGTCGTTGTTGCAAATTGATAATATTTTTTTGTTTCTTCGACAACTTAATCATTTACATGACCAAATGGGTATGCGAAGGCAATGACAGGTTTGCCAGTAATCTTTTCAAATTTTTCTTTTGGGGCTTTCAGCATGTGTTGCTGTGTGTGATTGGACAGAGAATATACCTGAATCAACCATTTCTTTTAGATTCGCGGTGGATAAAGAACCTTCTGCATCGACGTTATCAACAATCATATATTCGGTTGCAATTGGCTTAAATGTAGCGTCTTTTTCTTTTTATAGGTTTGTTAATCGTGATAATAATGTAACCGACAACAAATATGAAAGGGATTAAAAATACATAAATAGGGATGCCAAGAACATAATGACTTTTAATGCTTAAAAATAATAAATGTAGAAAATCCAAAAGAGCATGTAATTTCATTGAAGCCTCCAATAAACTTTTTTACAAATTATAGCATTTGAAGGGAGGGAGCTACATGTTTAAGTCTATGATTTAAGCTAATTTTAAAGTTGGAGAATGGAATGGGGTAGTGACAGGATTGCTGTCATAGACCGCAAAGTAACTTTTTGAAATTCCGAATAATCCGCAGATCTGCTTTTTTCAACATCTTATATCTCCTTGTTCGATATTGTCATCTCTCATTGTCATAATTGAGAAATTGGGATTTATGCAACTATATGGACCGATTGCTGAAAAAGGAAGTTTATTTTTTCTGAAAAATGTATATAAATTCAAAAAGGATAATAAATAACCGAAATAAATTTTATATTTTCTTAATTTATTCCTTTTCATCTACATGAATCATTTATTACAACAGCTTTCACGCATAAAATAAGATGTTTCTACAAAGAATAATATAAGTATCTTTATAATGATTTTCCAATATAGTCAATGTGTTAATCAAAGGAACTCTGTGTTATTTTTGCTTTGCTACTAACTAATACAGCTTCAAATAATGGACACAATTGCTACGTGCCAAATGTAATTTATTATTCATTCAAAATTTTATTTATTCAATTTTTCTAAAAATAAAAAAATATTAAACTTATAAATATACAAGTTATAATGAGGGCGTCGAGAAATAATCTATTACCTCGAAGAAAATATTAAACTTGGTTCGGATACAAAAATTTTAAAGACCTTGCAAGTAATCTTCTAAAATTGGACAAACTGATACGATTTCTTCTCTAAGAAAGGTGTGTGATCAGAAGGAAATTTATTCAATATGAAAATGGAAACGTTATCAGCCAGATTTTATTTTGAATTGGTCACTCTAATAACTTAGATTCAACTGCACTTAAAAATAATAAATGATGGAGGTGCTTATATAAACATGAATGTAGTATCTATTAAAGAAAAAAAGGTCGTTAAATACAAAAGTTGTTTTGATGTAATTGGGCCGGTAATGATAGGTCCTTCAAGTTCACATACTGCAGGTGCTTTAGCTATTGGAACAGTTGCCAATAAGTTACTTCAAGGTCTTCCAAAAAAAGTCGTGGTAAGGTATTATGAATCATTTGCTGAAACCCATAAAGGACACGGAACTGATTTTGCAATTATTGCTGGGATATTAGGGTTTGCTGCCGATGACAGCAAAGTGCCAGATGCTATTAAAATAGCAGAATCTAAAGGAATTGACATTACCTTTATTGAAAAAGCAGGTGATAGCCCTGCTGGTCATCCAAATACGGCAGATGTATATTTAGAGGATGAAAATCGAAGTATTAGAACAGTGGGTATTTCGGTTGGCGGCGGATTAATTGAAGTTAAACATGTTGAAATTGACGGATTTAGCCTAGATTTGCAGGGGCCATTACCAGTTATTATTGCGATTTCCGAAAGAGCTGACTTTGAATTTGTCTTACGCAGAATCTTTAAACAATATGATGTGGAAATTAACAATTTTTATAGTTTAGAAGAAAATGGAAAATATTTATATGTATTCGCTTTGGATTCGCTATTGCCTGGTGATGCTCAGAAGGAATTGGGAAGTGTAAGCAGTATAGCTAATATCATTATTCTTTAGTTATTAAGAGGTGAAAAAATATGTATATGACCATAAAAGAAATTGTAGATGCAGCTAATAAAAGGCAAAAGCCAATTTATGAATTAGCAATCGAACAGGAAATTGAACAAACTAAAACTTCTTATGAAGAAGTTTGGAGTAAAATGGAAAAGAACTTAGCGACTATGGAAAATGCCGTAAATAAAAGTATCGGGGGCAACGGGGTATTTTCTCCGACTGGTTTAACCGGAGGGGATGCTGTTAAAATAAAAAAATATCGAGAAAATGGAAAAACTCTTTCTGGAGATTTGATGGTGTTAGGGATTCAAAGTGCTATCGGGGTTAATGAAGTAAATGCTTCATTAGGAGCTATTTGTGCAACTCCAACAGCAGGTGCGAGTGGGACGATCCCGGGAGTCCTATTTAGTATTAAAGATACGTTGCAGTTAAGTCATGAAGATATGGTCCATTTTCTATTCACTTCATCTTTATTTGGAATGATAGTCGCAAATAACGCTTGTATTTCCGGAGCGTACGGAGGGTGCCAAGCTGAAGTAGGCAGTGCCTCAGCAATGGCTGCAGCAGCAGCGGTAGAAGCTGCCGGAGGAACAGCGCAGCAATCTTCTGAAGCTTTCTCAACCGCATTACAAAATTTACTCGGTTTAGTTTGTGATCCGGTCGCTGGTTTGGTAGAAATTCCTTGTGTAAAGAGAAACGCTATTGGAACGGCCAATGCTTTAGCAGCAGCGGACATCGCATTAGCCGGTGTAAACAATATCATCAATGCTGACGAAGTTATTGAAGCGATGTATAGAGTTGGAAGACAGATGCCTCGCGAATTAAGAGAGACAGGTTTAGGTGGAATTGCAGCCACACCTACAGGGATTGCCATTAAAAGTAAAATCTTTGGAGAGAAACAATTAAATAAATAAACAGTTATTGGAAATGTTGTGAAATAGTTAACAATTCTATTCTCTATTGTTCTCCTAAGGGCGTCAGTATGCTAAAAGCCATTATCACTAAAATATACTACTATACAATTAAAGTATACTAATATATTATATAATTGAGTTGTTTTGTAAACGCTAACAAATCTATCAGGTTGGACACACGATGTGGCGCACCTTGTAAGCAATTCATTATTCAAGAATGGTCTATATTCCTAAGCCTTAAAAAGAGACGTAAGAATAGGATATAAGGAGGAATTATTATATGAATGGAAATACTGCAAAAAAAATAGAATTTCAAGATGAAAACACTGCAGTAAAAAATGAGAAATATCTAGATCCTAAAAAGTGGCATAAACAGGATACTACCTGGGCATTGAGCCTTTTTGGAACAGCAATTGGAGCAGGCGTACTCTTTTTACCGATTAATGCGGGTTCAGGTGGTTTATTATCATTATTGTTAATTACCATACTTGCATATCCTGTTATGTATTACTCACATAGAGCGCTTGCTAAAATGATATACGCTTCTAATTCTGCTGATGAGGGGATTACAGGTACAATAAGAGAGTATTTCGGAAATAAGGCAAGTATAATTTTTAACATAGTATACTTCGTTTCAATTTATACGATCGTGCTGATGTATTCGGTTGCACTTACAAATACTGCAAGTAGTTTTATTGTGAATCAATTGCACATGCCAGAGCCTCCAAGGGCCATTTTATCGCTTGTATTAGTACTCGGTCTTATAGCTATACTAAATTTTGGACAAGATATCACCGTGAAGATAATGAGCATGCTAGTATATCCTTTCATAGCTTCTCTACTTTTTATCGCAATATCTTTGATTCCACAGTGGAATACGTCAATGCTTAGTTTTTCAAGTGTTTCTACTGCTTCAACAGGAACGGGATATATGGGAACGATTTTAATGATATTACCAATCATCGTATTCTCGTTTAATCATTCTCCTATGATTTCATCATTTGTTATGAAACAGAGAGCAACCTATGGAATAGAAGCTACTGATGCCAAATGTGCTCAAATACAAAAAGCTTGTTATATCATGACATTCGCTGTTGTTATGTTCTTTGTTTGGAGCAGTACATTAAGTTTGACTCCAAGTGATCTTATGAAAGCAAAAGAAGAGAACTTATCAATCCTATCTTATCTTGCTAATGAGCTGAATTCGCCTGTAATCACTATTGCAGCTCCTATCATTGCTTTTGTGGCTATAACAAAGTCCTTCCTTGGCCATTATATAGGAGCATATGAAGTAATGCGTGACGTGATTATCAAGTTCGGTAAAAAACGCGGAAAAAATATGGGAGAAAAAACAGTTAAGACAATGATCCTTACTTTTGTCGTATTAACATGCTGGTATGTTGCTTATGCAAATCCAAGTATTCTTGGAATCATTGATGCCCTTAGCGGTCCGTTAGTTGCTGCTATCTTATGTCTATTACCAATGTACGCGATCCACAAAGTACCAGTACTAGCTAAATACAAAGGGAAAGCGAGCAATGTATTTGTTATTATTATAGGTATATTGACTGTCCTAGCAAGTATTAAATCATTATTCTAATTCACTATTGTAGGTTCTGATGCAAAAATAGTGAGGTATGAAAAAAGAACGAAAGATTCTTAGCGGAATTGAATTTTATGCTGTTAAACCAAAGAGATCATGGATAAGATATATCTGTTTTTGGACAGACTTCTCACTTTGGGGAGTTTGTCCCTTTTTGGTCATATGCATAACTTCTATTCCAGCAATCACTTTTTTAGCTGTTTGCAATGATTTTAATCCAAGCATATTGGGGTGCCGCCCTACATCTATCAACTTAAGGATTTAGACTATTTTTGAATTGAAAAGCACGTTACTATTCTCTTATGCTAATGAGGATAGTAACGTGCTTTTTATGAATATGAACCAAAAACAAGCATGATCTTTATTGACCGAAGAGTTATATCGATATATGTCTCCCGCTACACTTCCTTATAATTATGGTACTGGCTGTATTCAAACGGAAAGATAAACAAAAAGGTTTTTTATGTAAATGATATAACGGACTAAAGCAACAAGCTGTGATTACCTCTAAATAAAAGAAAAGGCTACTTTTTCATAAAAAGTAGCCTGAAAAATGATTAATACTTTTCTTTTACAAGTGAGATGAACTGCGCCATTGTTGTGTTAGGACCAACAAAATGACGTTTAATTAAGTATTGTTCGTTCGGTGAGCCTTTTGTAATGTGAGTTCCATGATCTGTCGTTACTGCAAATTGGTAATGTTTCTTTGTTTCTTCCACAGCTGGATCATTATAAGAACCTACTGGATAAGCAAGGGCGATGATTTTTTTGCCTGTAAGATTTTCAATTTTTTCTTTAGATTTACGTAATTCTTCATCATAGTTGTTTGTATAAGCCAACATTGCATGGTTAGCGGTATGAGATTGAATAGAAAAAATACCTGAATCAAGCATTTGTTTTACCTCGTCTGTTGTAAGACGATTTGGTTTATCAATATCATTTGAAACAAGGAATTCTGTTGCTGCTGGTTGGAATCTATCATCTTTTAATTTTTGTAAAATATGCAGAGCATTCATATTATTTTTTCGACCATCATCCATTGTTATAAAGATAGGTTTATTGACACGATTTATATCACCCCAACGTTCAAACGTTAACATTGTATAACCGTTATCTTTTAAATACTGCATATGCTTTTCAAATTGCTCTGGTGGCACATATAAACCTAAATCGCCATCACTTGGTCCAGGGTATTTCTCAATGGCATGATACATAAGGAAAGGTACATACTGTTGGAATGTAATCGTAGATTTCACTAGAGGAACTTCTGTGTTATCTTCTTTTAATCCCACTGTTTCAATTTGAAATTCCCCGCGTTTTAAATGAAATGATTGTAAATGAAATGGGAGAGCGAAATCACGAGCTTTGTCGTGTGATACAAATGTTTGTTTACTTGCAGGTCCATCAGCTGTACGCCAAATATTGTAACGCACTGTTTTAAATGAATCTTTTAAGTTTTTAGTGTAGAGTGTGGTGTTTTTTGCGTTGTAATCAAAGGAATCCCACGAAATAAGTCCTTGTGTTACAGGGATTTCTATTGCTTTTGCCTGTACTTCTTGCGTTTCCTTTTGCTTCTTGTAAGTTGCTTCTTTTGTCTGTTTCTCACTAATGGTGCTAGTGTTACAACCTACGAGAATAGTAGAAGAAAGTAAAGCAATACGAGCATATTTTTTCATAATATCATCCTTCTATTGTGTTTTTATCGTGCTGTCTCTCATATGTAATCGATTCTTTATCTTTTTTGATTACAAGAGACTATGCATTCAAATATTTCTATTTGAATAATACCCTTGTTCATCATATCACTATGGCATATAGAGGGGAATATCTCTTTTGGGAGAATTCGACAAAGGTGATGTTCATTTACATAGGCTTTGTCTTATGTGAAATTTTTGTGAAGAAAAATAATTGTATGTATATATTACTTGATGAAAAAAGATACCTCCGAAAATAGCTATTTTCGAAGGTATCTTTAAAAACGTTTTTTCTTTTGGGGTTTTGATGTTGGATATTTCTTTCACTATAAACAGACAAAACATATCTTAGTGCCAATACTAGTATATATTTCTTTCTTGATTTACAAAAGAGAAATTGTGCTGAAGAGTGTATGCAATTTTGCATATCGTTACATTATTAGAATCGTTACTTTTGATTAAAAAAAATCACCCTTCTCTTTAATAAAAAGAGAAGGGTGATTCATTATTAAATAAATAATCCAGCAATCGTAGCGGATAAAATAGAAGCAAGTGTTGATGCAAATAGCATTTTCCAACCAAACTTAGATACAACGCTTCCTTGTTTTTCAGAAAGGGCACGGATTGTACCAACAATCGCACCAATTTGGCTAATACTTGCGAAGCTAATTAAGAATACGGTAACGATTCCAACTGTACGTGGAGATAACGTTGTAGCAACTTCTTTTAAATCAAGAATAGCTACGAATTCATTTAAAACAATTTTTGTTCCCATGATTCCACCAGCTGAGATAATATCATGAACTGGAATACCCATTAGGAATGCAAATGGAGCAAGAATATAACCGAAGATTTGTTGCAGTGTAACAGCATGTCCCATTGCGCCTGAAACTGCACTAATCACATAGTTTACAACTTCCATAACGCCAATAAATGCAATCATTAAAGCGGCAACGATACCAGCTACTTTTAAACCATCTAATGCGCCGTTAATCATTGCGCCGATCAAGCTGTCACCGAATAGACTTCTTTCAAATTTTTGAACCGTTTCTTCTTCTTTTTTCGTATCAACTGGTGTTAATAATGAACAAACAATTAAGCTAGAGAATAAGTTCAGTGGGAGTGCTGCTAGTACATATTTCGCATCTAGCATCATCACGTATGAAGCTGTAACAGAAGCTGAAACTGAGCTCATTGCTGAACAGCAAATGATAAACATACGGTTTTTATTAAAGTGTTTTAGGTCATTTTTAATTACGATTAATGCCTCGCTGGAACCGAAGAATACAGAGTTTACCGCATGAAATGATTCAACGCGTGGTAAACCAGTAATTTTGGAAATCGCACCACCGACGACGCGAACGATGAATGGTAAAACGCCTAAATAACTAAAAATAGAGAGAAGTGTTGAGAAAAAGATAATAATTAATAGCACGTTGAAGAAAAAGACAAAGTCTCTTTGGATTCCATTAAATAGGAAGTCAACACCTGTTGTACCAAGCTTAATCAACTTGTTGAAGACTTTACTAATAAAAATGATGATCTCTTGACCAATTTTTGTGCCAAACATAAACCAACCAATTAAAATCTGGAAACCAATCATAATAGCAATTGCACGGAAGTTGATTTTACTTTTGTTGTTTGACAAAGCAAAACATAAACCTAACACGGCAAGAATGCCGATAATGCTTATTACATATTGCATGTAGTAGCCCCTTTCAGAAGTTCGTATAAAGTTTTTACATAAAACGCTCGTTATATAACTAATAAATAAAAGTAGTAGAGGTTTCATGTCATACGTAAGATGTCTGACCTTTTAGAAAAATAAAAAATAAAAAAAGACCCATATGGATTTACTTTCATCTATGAGAGAAAGCTAATCAATATGAGTCTTTGTATACACAAAAAAGCTAATATTCATTAGTTTCCCCATAGTCCAGCAATTTTCGGTTGCCGGGTAGAAACTCTCGATCCATATTATCGAGTATATATGAGGTAACATCGTCCGTATTAAATTAGTAGTAGCGTAACACTAATAGAGAAGCATCGTCAATAGGTTTTTTTCTTCCAATAGAAAAAGACTATATAAGTATGATAAAATGTAACGCAGTGTTATGAAAAAGAGAGGTCGGAAGATGAGTACTAAAATGAAGCCACCAGTTGAAAAAAACGAGTTTATAAATGTAGTATTTGAAGATTTAACACATGATGGTGCCGGTGTTGCGAAGGTAAAAGGATATCCTATTTTCGTAAAAAACGGATTACCAGGCGAAGAAGCACAAATTAAAATTATTAAAGTAAAGAAGAATTTCGCATTTGGTCGTTTAATGAAGCTTCATACTGAAAGCCCATATCGCAAAGATGCAGAATGCCCAGTATACAACCAATGCGGTGGTTGCCAGCTTCAGCATTTAACATATGAAGGACAACTAAAGGCGAAAGAAAAACAAGTGCGTGACGTGATGCAACGCATCGGCGGACTTCACGATGTACCAGTTCATCCGGTTCTTGGTATGGAAAATCCTTGGGTGTATCGAAATAAAGCACAAGTACCGATTGGAGAACGTGAAGGCGGGCTTGTAGCTGGTTTCTATCGTCAAGGCACGCATGAGATCATTAATATGGAAACATGCTTAATTCAAGCAGAAGAAAACGATACGTTAATTCAAGAAGTAAAACGTATTTGTGAAAAACACGGAATCACAGCGTACAACGAAGAACGTCATAAAGGCACACTTCGTCACGTAATGGCCCGTTACGGACAAGTAACAGGGGAAATTATGCTTGTCTTCATTACACGTACGGCAGAACTTCAAAATAATAAGACAATCATCGAAGAAATTACAGCGAAGTTCCCAAATGTAAAATCAATTGTTCAAAACGTAAACACGAAACGTACAAACGTAATCTTTGGAGACACAACAACAGTCCTATACGGATCGGAATATATTTATGACTTTATCGGCGATATTAAATTTGCTATCTCGGCACGTTCTTTCTACCAAGTAAACCCAGAACAAACGAAAGTGCTATATGATAAAGCATTAGAATACGCAAAACTAGCTGGAAATGAAACAGTTATCGACGCATACTGCGGAATCGGATCAATCTCACTATTCCTAGCGCAAAAAGCGAAGAAAGTATATGGTGTTGAAATCGTTCCAGAAGCAATTGAGGATGCAAATCGAAATGCGGCATTAAACAACATGACAAACGCCGAATTTGCAGTAGGAGAAGCAGAAGTAGTTATTCCAAACTGGTATAAAGAAGGTGTAATCGCAGACACAATCGTTGTAGACCCACCGCGTAAAGGCTGCGATGAGGCCTTATTAAACACGATTATTGATATGAAGCCGAAGCGTGTTGTATATGTATCATGTAGCCCGGCGACACTTGCACGTGACTTAAAAGTATTAGAAGAAGGCGGATATAAAACGCAGGAAGTACAACCTGTTGATATGTTCCCGCATACTACTCATGTGGAGTGTGTGGCTTGGCTTAAGTTGGTATAATAGAAAAGCAGTTGATATAGAAAAAATCTATACCATCTGCTTTTTGGCTTATAAAAATACCATTCAGGCCCGATTGTAGTTAAAATAAACATTGCCGATTTTTACAAATTATAAATGTCCACATATATTTGTGTTTGATAATAAGTTATTACGTATGGTATAAATGTAACATTTGGCTGTATATTTTTGACCGAGAGCTTGAAATTTTGATCATAGTGAGAGGATTTGAGTTTGAAATGATAGATAATTTTTGGCGTGATTTACCACGACCATTTTTTGTACTTGCACCAATGGAAGATGTGACAGATGTTGTTTTTCGTCACGTAGTAAGTGAAGCCGGGCGACCGGATGTATTTTTCACAGAGTTTACAAACTCGGATAGCTATTGTCATCCAGAGGGCGTGAAAAGTGTGCGTGGCCGTTTGATTTTTACAGAAGATGAACAGCCAATGGTGGCACATATTTGGGGGGATAATCCTGAATATTTTCGTCAAATGAGTATTGGCATGGCAGAGCTAGGATTTAAAGGCATCGATATTAATATGGGTTGCCCTGTACCGAATGTGGCATCAAGAGGAAAAGGTAGTGGCCTTATTCTGCGTCCAGACGTTGCGGCAGAACTTATTCAAGCAGCAAAAGCGGGCGGACTGCCTGTCAGCGTGAAAACGCGACTTGGCTATAAGGAGTTAAATGAGTGGGAGGCGTGGCTAACGCATATTTTAAAACAGGATATTGCGAACCTTTCTATTCATTTACGTACAAGAGAAGAAATGAGCCAAGTAGATGCGCATTGGGAGCTAATCCCGGAAATCAAAAAATTACGTGACCGTATCGCACCAAATACGCTACTAACAATCAATGGAGACATTCCTGACCGTCAAACTGGGCTGCAGCTTGCCCAGCAATATGGTATTGATGGCGTTATGATCGGGCGAGGTATTTTTAAAAATCCTTTTGCTTTTGAAAAAGAGCCAAAAGAGCATAGCAGTAAAGAATACCTTGATCTTTTAAGACTACAGCTGGATCTTCAAGATCAATATGCAGAAGTACTACCACGTTCAATTACAGGGCTTCATCGCTTTTTCAAAATTTATGTAAAAGGATTCCATGGAGCTGCTGAATTAAGAAATCAATTGATGAGTACGAAATCAACAGATGAAGTGCGTGCATTGCTTGATAACTTTGGAAAAGAACAGTGTATTTGAGAAATCAAAGCACTGTTTTTTCTTTTATTTAATGTTAAGAGAGAAACCTTTTTATTAGCATACAACGAACAAGTAAGAGATCCATAGATACAATGGTGGAGAAAAGTTCGAGGGAGACTATAAAACCTATCTTTAAAATGTTAAAGTATTAATTTGGCGGACATTAACTGAAAGGTTATATTAAACATGATAGTTTAAAGCATGTTAGAGGATAAACTTTAACAGCTGTATAAATAATCAATATTTTAGGAGGACTAACAATGGCAATGAGCAACAACGATATATTAAAAAGAGTAAGATATGCTATGGATATAAAAGATATAGATATGGTAGAGATATTTAAACTTGGTGGCATGGAAGTAACGAAAGAAGAAGTAGTTGATATGCTTACAAAAGTAAAGAAAAGTCCACAACATGAAGCTGAAAATGCGGATGTAGTCGAAGATGATTATGTATTAACATGCGATATGATGATGTTAGAATCATTTTTAAATGGCTTTATTACTTTAAAAAGAGGAAAGCAAGATCCGAAACCGGGGCAACCTGCAGGACAAGCAGCACCTTTACAGGGCAATGAGAGTGCCAATAATCTTCTTTTAAAGAAAATGAAAATAGCACTATCATTAACGAGTGAAGATGTACTTGCTATATTAGATAGCGTGGGTGTTAAGGTGACAAAAGGAGAGTTAGGCGCTCTATTAAGAAAGAAAGGCCACAAGAATTACAAAGAGTGTGGTGATAGATACGCAAGGAATTTCTTAAAGGGATTAGCTGTAAAGTATAGAGGATAAGCATTGTAACATTCATGGTAAAGCAGTAAATGATATAATAGGTAGAGTAGGACGTTTATAGCCTACTCTTTTTTATTTGTAAAATAATAAGAACAAATACGCTAGGTGATGAAATGATACATACATATTTAGGTGAGACGATTAATTTTCATATAAATTATAAGAAGAAAAAATCCGTACGTCTTTATGTAGATTCTTATGGGAATGTTGAAGTGCAAGCTCCGAAAGGGACGCCAGTTGAATATATAATTCAATTGTTAGAGGAGAAATGGGATTGGATTCAGAGAACATGTAAGGAAATGCAGGAGCGAGTGCTTGGACCGCAGGAAAAGGCTTATGATCAAGGAGAGGGTTTTCTGTATTTAGGAAACATATATTCGATACAAATCTCTCAAGATGCAAGTATTGGGCAAGACAATGCAGTGTTTGAAGGTGATAAGCTGCATATATATGTGAAAGAGCTTGAAGATGAGAAAATAAAACAAGCTTTAAAACGGTTTTATTATAAGCAGTGTAAAGCATTAGTAGAGAAGAGTATTAAATCGTATCAAAGCAACTTTAAAACAAAACCGCGTTCCATCCGTATTTCAGATAGTAACCGTACATGGGGAACTTGTGATTCAAATCTACAGTTAACATTTAATTGGAAGCTGGCAATGGCACCACAGAGGGTGATCGACTATGTAGTCGTTCATGAAATGTGCCATATGGTTCATCTAAATCATGATCGCTCTTTTTGGCGCCTTGTTGGGAAGATAATGCCTGATTATAAGGAGATGGAAAACTGGTTAGCGTTATCAAGTTGGAAGATGACTGTTTAGTGGCGGTTACTATTACTCTAGACATGTAGAGTATATGGCTTAAAATAACGTAGAACCCTAATTTATCCAGCTATTTGCGGGCAGTAATATTTCCGCTTCAAAACTGAGTGAAAGCATCGTCCAGTTCCAGTGGCTAGAATGTTCGGTGGCTTCGCTTCTTCCTGCGAGGTAAAAAACACCTCTACGTCAGAAGCTCCATCCCCTCACATTCTGGACGAGCCACTTCCACTTTTCTTTAAGAAGTTAGGCGGGAGATAAACTGCCCGTAAAAGCCCGATTGGTGGGGGCTAATAATCAGTGGGGGATGAAGAAGACCCCCACTGATTAAAATTTCACTTTATTGTCCAAACTTCACAATAAAATTCTCATCTATTTTCTCCATCTCATACCCACGATACCCCTCCGCAAGTAATGCCTGTTGTTCACTAGTATTATTCATCGGAACGCTTTTAATATCCGTCCAATCTCTTTCCTTATCTTTACGCAACTCCTTTACAAAAACATACCGCATACTACCGCCATACTTCTCCTTCAGCGCCGCAATTTCCATTCCTTGCGCAAATTTATCTTTTAAACTCGGAATGTTAAATGGCGCAACGGTGCAACAAACGTAATCGAATTTACCATCGGCTTGTTGTAACTTTTTCATAATGACTTTCGCTAATATTTTTTGCATGCCATTGCCACGATAGTCAGGGTGGACGTTTGAAATTTCTTGATAGATAACCCGCTCTAATTCTTCATGTGTTAAACCAATATCAAGTCCTAAATGATCCTCATCAATAGGAGGGACTAATAGGGCACGGAATGCGATCAATTGGTCTCCTGCAAAGGCACCTATCATCATGCCATTACTGTTTAATATGTATCGAAATTCTTCTAGTGTCAGAGGCTGCAGACGATCCTTATTTTCTAATGCTTCAATTATGATATCCTGTAATAATAGGATTTCCTCAACGTGATTTAACGATAATGTTGTAACTTGAAAGTTTTGCACATTTTGTTTTAATGTTCCTTCATAAAGGATATCCATGGTGTAGTCCTCCTTTAGCGAACAACGTCTTGAAAGACAGTTAATTCACGTAATGTATCCTCGTTAACCTCAATACCTAATCCTGACTTTTGGTTTAAACGAATAAATGGTATGTCGTAAGATAAATCTCCAATGTCTTTCGTGAATTTTAATGGTCCGGTCAGCTCGACACTTGTAATGATTTTTTTAGAGAAGGCAACATGAAATCCTGCAGAAGATGCAACAGATGATTCAACCATGGAACCAACTTGACATTCAATACCTGCCATTTCCGCTTGATGAGCGAGTTTCATAGCGGGGTATATACCGCCGCATTTCATTAGTTTTATATTTACCTTATCGGCTGCTTTCAGTTTAATAATTTGGCGCATTTCACGAGAGCTTTTTAGTCCTTCATCAATCATAAGGGGGATGTCTGTTTTAGAGCGAATATGAGCCATTGCCTCAATATCATCTGCTACAACAGGTTGTTCAATCCAGTCGATGTTCAAATGCCCTAATGAACGAAGTGCTGTTAATGTATTTGCGCTATTTTTCCAACCTTGGTTTACATCAACACGAATGGCGATATCATTTCCTACACGCTTACGTACAGCTTCAATTCTTTTTACATCTTCTTTTACATTTGTACCGACTTTCATTTTGAAAGATTGGTATCCTTTTTGAATCATGAAAGCAGATTCTTCTGCCATATTTTCTGGAGAAGCGATGCTTAAGACATGAGTGACAGGGAATTTTTCATGGTAGCGTCCGCCAATTAGTTGATATACAGGTTGGCCAAGTTTTTTCCCCGTTACATCAAAGCAGGCGATATCAATCGCAGCTTTTGCAGTAGGTACACCGTAAATTGTTTGACTCATGATGTCGTGTATTTTTTCGATATTCATTGGGTTTTTCCCAATTAGTGCTGGAGCCAACGTGTGTTTTAAAACATGGAAAGTACTTTCCCATGACTCACCTGTAACGTGATCATCAGCAACTCCCTCGCCGTAACCGATAATGCCCTCATCTGTTTCCAATTTTACGATAATAGATGGCATATCAGGATAAGAGCCATAGCTAATAACAAATGGGTTACGAAGTGGTAAACGAATTGCATAAATGTGAATAGCTGTAATTTTCATTGTATAATTCACGTCCTTTGTGTCATAGATTTAAAGTTATACGTATTCATAAGGAGTTTAGATAAATGATGAGTGATTTAAAAGAATTTTCGGAATTTTAATCTTAATTATCTTATTATATTTCAAAAGAAATGAAGGGACAATCTCTTGACATTTAAGTGAATATTCAATATGTTTTTCGAAATAGGATTTTTTATAAACGAAAAACTGCTTCGAATTTAGGAAGGAGACTGGAAGGTTGAAAACTTTAGAGCTACAAGAGCGTTTAACAGAAATTTTTCAGCATTTACACGAAAACCCTGAAGTGAGTTGGAAGGAATATGAGACAACAGCTTATATCACTCAATTTCTAAAAGAAGAAGAAATTTCATATAAAACATTTGATGATTGTCCTGGAGTGATCGCAGAGGTTGGGAACGGGAAGCCAGTTATCGCGATTCGAGCTGATATGGATGCATTGTGGCAAGAAGTAGATGGAGAATTTAAAGCGAATCATTCATGTGGTCACGATGCCCATATGACGATTGCGATGGGGCTTATTTTACAATTGAAAAATGCCAGTTGGAAAAGCGGAACAGTTAGATTTATTTTCCAACCTGCGGAAGAAAAAGGGAACGGCGCTTTAAAAATGGTGGAGAAAGGTGTGGTTGATGACGCTGATTTCTTATTTGGTGTTCATTTACGTCCAATTGAGGAATTACCTTTTAAAAAAGCAGCACCATCTATCCGTCACGGAGCAGCAGCCTTCTTAGAAGCGAATATACATGGGGAGGATGCACATGGAGCACGACCGCATCAAGGTGTGAATGCAATTGATGTCCTTTCTATGATTAATATCGGATTAAAAAATATATGGCTATCTCCGCAAAAATCATATTCTGTCAAAATGACGAAATGCCAAGCTGGTGGAGATAATTTAAATATCATTCCAGGGAATGGACAATTCGGTTTAGATGTAAGAGCTGAGAATAATGCATTGCTCGAGGAGTTAATGAAAAAGATAGAGCATGTCATTCAGTCAGCTGAATCAATGGGAACAAAGATTTCTTACGGATGGGTTGATATTGCGCCTGGGGCACAGGTTTCGGAAGAGGCAGAACAAATCATGCGCAAAGGGATTATTGAAATATATGGGAAAGAAGGTTGCGCACCACCGCTTTATACTACAGGAAGTGATGATTTTCATTATTATACAGTCAAGAGACCGCATTTAAAAGCCGTTATGTTAGGATTAGGAGCAAATTTAAAGCCAGGGTTACATCACCCTTATATGAAATTTGATCATGCTTGCATAATGGATGGAGTAGAAATAATGAAGCAAACTGTGTTGGAAGTTTTAAACTAGTATTGTTTTTATTTTTTACATTTGAATCAATTTCATAATTGATCCTTTGCCTTGTTAGAGGACAAAATTCAAATCGATAGAAATACAAACTAGCACAAATAGTTCCCGGTATTTCTATGAGAAAATTTTTTGAGTATAAGAATGCCATTATAATTTCTTTACTTTATCGCGCTATCCCTACTTCAATGACGAGGTAGGGATAGTCTGATTGGTTAGAGTTAAGCATCAGATGGGGATGAAGAAATCCTCAGTTGATGAAATCCCTGCTTTCTTCTAAAGAATTTCTTATCTTAATCCAATGATCTGATGTTGGGAAGGACACGTTCCCAAGAACGACAGCGTTTTTTGCACCTGTAGCATTTGGAACGTTACTTACATTACCATGGTAGGTTTCATTTGCAAGAAGAGCAAACGCTATAGCCTCTTTAGCCTCCGAAGAGTATCCTAATTCCTCTTGGGTGTAAATTTGAATTGACTCCCCAAGTAGTGATTGAATCATTTTCAGTAAAGTTGTATTATAGCTACCACCGCCCCCAATAATGACTTCATCGATTTTAACTTGTGGAAGGATAAAGTTGCGATAGTTCTCTACAATAGATTGCGCTGTAAACATTGTTACGGTTGCTACTATATCGTGGCTTGAAAGATTATTAAACTTATTTAATAGTTTTTCAACATATTGCTTACCAAACAATTCTCTTCCTGTTGTTTTGGGAGGAGGGCTCATAATATAAGGGTGATTTATGCAGTATGATAGGAGCTGTTCATTTATTTTCCCTTGTTTCGCTAAATTACCACCTTCATCGTATCCTATGTTAAACAATTGGCGACATACCTCATCAATAATCATATTCCCAGGTCCTGTATCAAAGGCATACATGTTATCTAGTGAAGATTGCTTAGGTAAAACAGTTACATTTCCGATGCCCCCGATGTTTTGTAACAACCTTCCCTTTGTTTCACTCCAGTAAAGAACATATTCAGTATAAGGTACTAAAGGAGCACCCTGTCCACCCGCTGCTATGTCCATAGTACGGAAATTAGATATTACGGTTGTATTTGTTTCGTACGCAATTACCGAAGGTTCTCCAATTTGCAGAGTTGAGGGGACCAAGTTTTGTTCTTGCAAGGGCTGATGGTAAATCGTTTGCCCATGAGATCCTATAAGATCCAGCTGATCTAAAGGAAATCCGGCTTTTTTGCAAACTTCCTTTGTAGCATCTGCAAATAATTTTCCTAGTTTAAAGTTTAAACTACAAATTAGCTGCACATTAGATGTATCTACAGACAATGACTGTATAATTTCTTCTCTAACATCTTTTGGAAAAGGATGTGTTATAAATTCAATCATTTCTAACTCGGTGTTTAGTTTGCTATTATTCACACGGATAAGCACAGCATCAATACCATCCAATGATGTTCCAGACATTAACCCAACAATGTACATTATCATAACACCTACTTTGCATAGATTTTTTTAATTCCTTGCTAAGCGACAATGGTGATTCTTATAAAACCATGATGAAACTTTAAGTGGAAGTAGTAGTGATTCACCTAAAAAATTGATATTGCCAATGAACTTAATTTTTTTAGAAATGCTTTCTTTACTTAATGGTATACATCCTTTTCTTATTTTTAGTTTATAAAAAATGTAAGCGTTGACAATTAGTTATTATACTCGCTAGTTTTCTAATTGTGTAGATTTTTTGAAATTTTATTTTAAAATCATCTTTGATTATTGAAATTTATTTTTAACGATGCTATAGTCTTATTAAAGAAAGCGGTTTCAAAAAAGCTTTTAGATTACGAATGATAGAAGGATGATTTATATGCTAGAACATTTAACAACGGAAGGGCGTAATGAAAAGACTATATTTTTAGATGAAATGAAAACGCTTAATCTATTGGAGGTGATGAATGAAGAAGATATGAAAGTTGCTTACTGTGTTCAAAAAGAACTCCCTCAAATTGCAAAAGCTGTAGAGATGATTGTTGCGGCGATGAAACGCGGCGGTAGATTAATCTATATGGGTGCGGGAACAAGCGGGCGCATTGGATTGTTGGATGCTGTAGAATGCCCGCCAACGTTCAATACTGATCCTAGTAAAGTAGTAGGTTTAATCGCAGGTGGAGAAAGTGCATTTATTAAGGCAGTTGAGGGCGCAGAGGATAGTTTTATATTAGGTCGTCAAGATTTAGAAAAAATCCAATTAACGAGTAACGATGTTGTAGTAGGCATTGCTGCGAGTGGGCGTACGCCTTATGTTATTGCGGGGCTAAATTATGCAAATCAACTTGGGGCAGGCACAGTAGCGATAAGTTGCAATAAGGAATCAGAGATTGGAAAAATTGCTGCAATTGCCATTGAAGTTGTAAATGGACCTGAAGTACTTACAGGATCCACCCGCTTAAAAGCTGGAACAGCTCAAAAATTAGTATGTAACATGATCTCAACAGCTTCAATGGTTGGGATTGGAAAAGTTTATGGGAATTTAATGGTAGATTTGCAGTTAACAAATGAAAAGTTGGTTGAACGTGCAAAACGTATTGTTATGGATGCCACTGAATGCAGTTATGAAGTAGCAGAAAAATACTTAGTAAAAGCAAATAATCAACCTAAGGTTGCCATTGTTATGATTTTAACAAATGTTTCTTATGAGGAAGCCGTAGAGCGTTTAAACGCAGCAGAGGGATTTATAAGAAAAGCAATTTAAAGCTTCAATATAAAAATATTATGAGGGGGAGTAAAAATGAAAGTATTATTTGTATGTTCAGGTGGAATGTCGAGTGCGATTGTTGTAAATGCGTTGAAAAAAGAAGGGGAAAAGCATGGTCAAAATTTAGAAGTATTAGCTGTTGGTACGCAAGAATTTGATTCAGAGGTTCGAAACGGTTGGGATGTTGCTATGGTTGCCCCACAAGTAAAACATCGATTTGATGGTTTTAAAGCTTCTGCAGATGAAGCAGGAGTCCCGTGTTTAATGATTCCTGCTCGATCATATAGTCCCCTTGGTGGACCTGCTCTATTAAATTTAATTAATGAAATAATACAATCAAATTAAAGTTGTTATTTATTTTGTTATTCGCGGGTAGTAAGACTTCTACCTCAAGAATCAGAGAGGAAAGAGGAAGGTAGGTGAGAGATTACCTACCCGTAAAATCCCGATTGGTGCAGACTCATTGGGGGATGAGAAAGAATAACTGCTGGAAGTTTCACTTTATTCGTTTGTGGATAGTAAAAACATAATCTAGCAAGAAATCTTAACTACTAATCAATCTAAAGGGGAAAATACAAATGAACAAATTTGTAGCTTTTTTAGAAAATAATTTATCGACACCTATGGCTAAATTGTCTGAGCAGAAGCATTTACGTGCGATACGTGATGGTGTAGTTTCTGCTTTGCCATTCATCATCTTTGGGAGCATATTTCTTATCATTGCTTTCCCACCCGTGGCAGCAGATTCCGCAATAGGTCAATGGGCAGCAAAACATATCGCGGAGATTTTAATACCTTATCGATTAACAATGTTTATTATGACCCTATATATTACTTTTGGAATCGGTCATAGTCTGTCTCAAAGCTATAAGTTAGACCCTTTATCAGGAGGATTATTATCTGTAGCTGCCTTCTTATTCACAATAGGCGTAAAAATGGTGAAAGATATAGGTTTTGTATTGCCAATGACAAACCTCGGTGGGCATGGGCTCTTTGTAGCGATGATTGTTTCTATATTTTCGGTTGAAATGATACGTTTATGTAAGACTAAAAATATTACAATAAAAATGCCAGATTCTGTTCCAACGTCCGTATCTCGTTCATTTGAAGCGTTAATACCAGTTACAATCGTACTCTCTATTATGACATTAATTACAGTAGTTGCAGGTGTTGATCTACATTCACTTGTTGATAAAGCTGTTGCACCACTTATTAAAGCTGGGGATACATTACCAGGTGTATTAATTCCAGTCTTTTTAATAACATTTTTCTGGTCATTCGGTATTCATGGTGTATCAGTTGTAGGTGCTGTTGCTCGTCCAGTTTGGGAAGTTTACTTGGCTAATAACTCAGCGGCAGTTGCTGCTGGTGAGACGATCCCTCACGTAGCTCCTGAAACATTCTTCCAATGGTTTATTTGGATTGGGGGATCTGGTGCAACATTAGGATTAGTAATTGCGATGTTATTAACAGCAAGATCTACTTATAGTAAGACGATGGCAAGAGCAACAATTGTTCCAAGTATATTTAACATCAATGAACCTGTTATTTTTGGGATGCCAATTGTGCTAAACCCAATTTTAACTATTCCATTTGTCTTGACACCATTAATTGGTGCAACAATTGCGTATGTCGCGACATCAATCGGATTAGTAAATCCGACATATGTAATGGTTCCATGGACATTACCAGCCCCAATAGGTGCCTACCTTTCAACGGGTGGTGACTGGAGAGCAATTATTCTTGTATTAGTCAATATTACGATTTCAGTTATTGTTTATCTACCATTCTTTAAAATGTATGATCAAAAGCTATTAGCACAAGAAAATCCAACAGAAACAAAAGAGGACACAAACGTAGCCTTATAAAAATACATGAAAGGAGGTTTGGGACTAATTGCTCCAAACTTCCTTTCATATAAAAGAGAGAAGGGAGATAAAAATGAATTCAACATCTAGAATTCACTTTTTTAGTTACAAAAGTGCGTTTCTATTTTTTAGTTTTATTCTTGTTTTTAATCTTATCTTTAATCCTTTAATGAATGCAGTTGGAATAGACAAACGCTTGTCACTGTACCTAGATAATATCTTTGCAATCAGCGCAGGATTAACTCTTGTTCTTATTTTTGTTGAAGGTAAGTTTAAAAACAAGAAACAAGCGTTAATTTTGTTCTTGTCTTTATTAGTAGCGAGTGCACTAATTTGTTACCCAATTGTCTATGCGTAAATGAAAAAAGTAAGTTATCTAAAATGAGGTGTTAGTGAAATGGAAAAGCGAAACGGAATAAAAATTGCCACAATTGGTGGTGGATCTAGTTACACGCCAGAATTAATTGAAGGTTTTATTAAACGTTATGATGAGCTACCAGTTAGAGAACTTTGGTTAGTGGATATTGAGGCCGGAAGAGAAAAACTTGAGATTGTAGGGAACTTAGCACGAAGAATGGTCGAAAAGGCAGGAGTTCCTATGGAAATTCATTTGACGTTAGACCGCCGTCAAGCTTTACAGGATGCTGACTTTGTGACAACGCAAATGAGAGTTGGTTTACTAGATGCCCGAATTAAAGACGAGCGTATTCCTTTGCAACTAGGGTTAATTGGGCAAGAAACAAATGGTGCAGGAGGCCTATTTAAAGCATTACGAACAATCCCTGTTCTTCTAGAAATCGCAGAAGAAATGCAAGAACTTTGCTCAAATGCATGGTTAATTAACTTTACAAATCCAGCTGGAATGGTAACAGAAGCACTCCTTCGTTACAGCGAGCATAAAAAAGTAATCGGTGTATGTAATGTACCATTTAATATGCACATGTCTATTTCGAACATGTTAGGTGTTGAAATGGAGAGAGTACACATTGATTTCGCTGGATTAAACCATATGGTATTCGGAATACATGTATATGTTGATGATCAAGAAGTAACAGAGAAAGTACTTGAAATGCTAGGGAATCCAGCGATACAAATGTCAATGAAGAACATTGCTCCACTGCCTTGGAATCCAAGATTTTTGAAATCATTAGGCGTAGTACCTTGCCCCTATCATCGTTATTATTACAAAACAAAAAATATTCTAGATGAAGAATTAGAAGCATTTAAATCAGGGAAAACGCGTGCTGAAATTGTCAAGAAATTAGAGGAAGATCTATTTGAGTTGTATAAAGATGAAAAGCTAGACATGAAACCTCCACAATTAGAAAAGCGGGGTGGTGCATACTATAGTGATGCAGCGTGTAATGTAATTTCTTCTATCTATAATGACAAAAAGGAAATTCAAGTATTAAATATTCAAAACAAAGGCGCAATTAATGAGGTTGATTATGATTCAGCGGTTGAAGTGAGTTGTATTGTAACAAAAAATGGACCAGTTCCTTTGACGATGGGGAAATTGCCTATTCAAATTCAAGGATTAATTCAGCAAATCAAATCATTCGAAAGAGTAGGTGCTGAGGCAGCCGTAACGGGTTCTTATGATAAGGCTTTATTAGCTTTAACAATTAATCCACTTATTCCAAGTGATGATTTAGCGGAAGCTGTATTACAGAAATTATTAGAAGCCCATAAAGAGTATTTGCCTCAATTTTTTAGATGATTAGGAGAATAATAAATTTAATATGAAAGACAAATTGAGACATAATATTTTCTGAAACGTAACTTCAGTTAGAGAATATTGTCCCATACTTTACTACGATATGGAGTGCTATGATATGTCAACGGAAATCAATAATAACGAAATGGAAATTTTTGAAATTATTTCTCATGGTGGAAATGCAAGAGGTTTAGCTTATGAAGCATTAACAGCTGCAGAGGAATTTGACTTTGAAAGAGCAGCGAATCTTATTAACCAAGCTGCAGAAGAACTTAGCTTGGCTCATAAGACACAAACAAAGTTAATTCAAGCTGAATTGAACGGAATTCCAAGTGAAAAAACGTTACTAATGATTCATGCTCAAGATCACTTAATGACCGCGATAAGCGAACAAAAATTGATTGAACATATGATCCGTATCATAAAAAAACTGGCGCCACAACAATAATTGGGATGTGGGAAGGTAAAGGTGATGTAAAGATGAGAAAATTAGGTATCTCCATTTATCCAGAACATTCAACCGTAGAAAAAGATATAGAGTATATTGCACTTGCACACAAATATGGATTTAAAAAAATCTTTACTTGCTTGCTGTCAGTAGAAGGTGATAAGGAAAAAATTATGAGGGAATTTAAAGAAACAATTGCATTTGCAAATCAATTAGGTATGGAAGTAATGGTTGATATATCTCCTCGTGTATTTGGAGATTTAGATATTTCCTATAAAGACTTATCATTCTTTGCTGATTTAGGAGCGTATGGAATCCGTCTAGATATGGGATTTACAGGAACTGAAGAGTCCATCATGACACATAATCCCTATAATTTAAAAGTTGAAATTAATATGAGCAATGCAACGCATTATTTAGATAATCTCATTGCTTATAAGCCTAATAAAGAGAATTTAGTAGGGTCACATAATTTCTATCCTCATCGTTATGCGGGATTAAGCTATGCTCATTTTCTAAAATGCTGTGAGCAATTTAAACACCATAATATTCGTACAGCAGCATTCATTAGTTCACAAGCAGCAACTTACGGACCTTGGCCAGTAACAGAAGGTTTATGTACATTAGAAATGCATCGTGAATTACCAATTGTAACGCAAGCCAAACACTTATTTGCAACTGGAGTAATAGATGATGTGATTATTGCTAACGCATATGCATCAAAGATTGAATTAGAAGCCCTCAGTACATTAAACAGTGAATTGCTAACGCTTCATATAGAACTATATGACACAATTACAGAGTTAGAGAAAAAGATTGTGCTAGAAGAATTTCATTTTTATCGTGGAGATGTTTCAGAATACCTTATTCGCTCGACTCAATCACGTGTAAAATATAAACGAGAAGAATTTAAACCAACCTATACCCCTGATATTAGAAGAGGAGACATTTTAATTGAGAATGAGCTATATGGACAATACAAGGGTGAATTACAGATTGCGTTGAAAGACATGGAGAATTCAGGTAAAACGAATGTGGTTGGCCGGATAGTTGAGGAAGAAATTTTTCTCCTTGATTATCTCGATCCTTGGGAGAAATTCCAATTTTCAATTAAGTGATTTTATCGAGAAAAACCTCAAAGTAAGGGAAAGGGAAGGGACAGAACGCTCCTTCTCTTTTTATTTATACTGTTATTTACGGACAGTAAGACTCCCACCTCAAAATTCGGCAAAAGCAAAGAAGGTAGGTGGGAGATCGACTGTCCGTAAAAGCCCGATTGGTGAGGGCTGATAATCAGTGGGGGATGAAGAAAACCCCCACTAATTAAAGTTTCACTTTATACACAAGGAGGAACCAGTATGAGTTATATTATTGGAGTAGACGGTGGAGGTACTAAAACGGAAGCGGTAGCTTATAATTTAAATGGTGAAAAAATAAGTGAGGGTAAAGCAGGGTTCGGAAATTTACTTTTAGATGAAAAACAAGCTATGCATAATATTATTAGTGCGATTGAACAATGCTTAGTTCCTTTAAAAAAGGAAGAATGCCAGTATATATGCCTAGGATTGGCCGGGTATGGAGGGGTTAAAAATACAAAAGGTATAAAAGATGCTCTCTCTGAGGCGTTTCATATCCCGTTTACGATAGTCAATGATGGAATTATTGCACATGCAGCTTTACTAAAAGGGAAAGATGGTATTTTAACAATTTCAGGAACCGGTTCTGTTAGTATTGGAATTCATAATGGTATTGAAAAATTAGCAGGTGGTTGGGGACATATTCTTGGAGATGGAGGAAGTGGGTATTGGATTGCTATGCAGGCTTTTATTAAAATGACGCAAGAGGAAGATGGGGAAGGGAATTATAGTGACCTAACTAAGTTGGTACTAACAAAACTTGGTTATCAGAATGTACTAGAATTAAAAACATTTATTTATTCCTCAACTAAAGCGGATATTGCGTCATTTGTTCCAATAATCGTTCAACAAGCAAAAGCAGGAGATGGTTTTGCAGAGAATATTCTCAAGCAAGCGGGCTATCACCTTGCCAAGACTACGCTTGCTGTTTGGAAGAAACTAAATTTTGATAACGATGTTACAATTGCTATTAAAGGGGGCATATTAACTAATATACCGTCTGTACAAACCGCCTTTATTGAAAATATTAAACAAGAAAAACCGAAAGTCCAATTTATTTTAGAAGATGTATCATCTACATTAGGGGGATATTATTTAGCTCTGAAATATATGAGTTAATTAAAAGGTAAGGGAGCCATTCAATATGCATGTTGTAAATGTATTGTTAAAAATCGAGAGTTTATTACATCAATTACCAAAGTCTGAAGGGAAAATAGCACAATATATTTTAGACAATCCTCAAGAAGTGATTAGAATGACTATACATGAATTAGCTGCGCATGCTAATGCTAGTAGTTCGGCGGTCACTAGACTTTGTCGTTCTATCGAAATTGCTAGTTTTTCGGAGTTAAAGGTATCTCTATCATCGTATATCTCACAACCAGAGAAGAAAGGTTTTTATGATATTGAACCAAATGAAACAATAGCGGAAATTAAAGAAAAAATAGTTTCTAACTCTGTACAGGCGATACAAGAAACAGCGATTTATTTAGATGAAGTTATTCTTAATCAAATTGTTGAAACTATGAGAAATGCTGATGTTATTTATGCCTATGGATTAGGAGCTTCATGGCTTGTTGCGGAAGATATTACTCATAAATGGTTACGTTTAGGAAAGATTGTAAGTGCAAATCAAGACGCACATATCATGGCGACAGCACTTGCTGCATCCACAAAAAATTGTGTTTTTTTCAGTATATCTAATAGTGGAGAAACTGAAGAAGTACTGCAACTTGTTGATATTGCTAAAGCATCTGGTATTCAAACAATTGGATTATCACGATTTGGTAATAACAGATTAACTAACAAAGTCGATATGTCTTTGCAACATGTTCGTGCACCAGAGGCAAAATTTCGTAGTGCAGCAACTAGTTCGTTATTCGCACAATTTCTGACTATTGACATAATCTTTTATGCATATGCATCAAAATATTATGATGAAAATATTAAAGAAATTGAACGTTCAAGAGAATCAGTATTAAGATTCACAGGAAAAAAATCCTTCTAAGATATAAAGTGTAATAAATCTCATTACAAATTATTTACCTGTGATTTTTGCTGCGTAGTTATTGAACTGTTATTTAAAGAGCCTATGTCTATTTAAGATAAGGCTTTTTTCTTTGTATAACTTTTACTATTAGAAGAATCATAGCATCGCCATCAAGACAAGATTTTGAAGTACTTTCGATAGGAGGTTCGATGATCAAGATAGAAAAAACGTTTGGAATCGTCTTATTAACTCTAAATCATATAATAGGCATAGAGGAAATTAACGGCTTCTCTTGTTTTTGGTTTGTGTCGTTATTTGCATTATACAAAAATTTGGAATAGTACTCCTTTTTGTGTCCTCAAAATCCTTGGTATATTAGAATTGGAAATTATGAAATTGATTCATATGATAAAATTGGATCGCATGTAATTTGGATTCCGTAGAAAATAAAAGACGGAAAATCGAAAAGATTCTGGATTGTATCAAGATTCTTTTTGTAGAGAGTAGGGTGAACACATGAACGAACAATATTATGACGCGGTATTAAATATAAAAACAGTTGGAGAACAAAAAGGATTTAATAAATCTTTACATTATCATCGCTATGAACCAACGCCATATAGTGGTCTAGAAGAACTGTTGAATCAATATGAAATAAGTAGTAATGATCGAATAGTAGACTTTGGGTGCGGAAAAGGGCGACTAAACTTTTATATGCATCATAAGTGCGGTGCTTCGGCAGTTGGGATTGAAATGAATGAAGAGTGCTATAAGGAAGCAATGGAAAACCGTGAGCGTTATGCAAGAAAATCAAAGAATATTAAGGATAAAGTTCAATTTCAATGTTGTTTAGCACAAGAATATGAAATTGATCCACGTGATAATCGATTTTATTTCTTTAATCCATTTTCAGTGCAAGTATTTATGAACGTAGTGAATAACATTTTGCTTTCGGTAGAAGAAGTAGAGAGGGATGTTGAACTTATTTTGTATTATCCGTCGGAAGATTATATCTTTTTCTTAGAGAATCAGACTGCTTTTGACCTGAACAAGGAAGTTAGATTGCCTGGAGCTTATGAAAAGAACGGGAATGAGAGGTTTTTAGTTTATAGATTAGAATTATAAAGAAAGCAGGTGTCGATAAGACACCCGCTTTTGTAAAGTTCATATCAGTTCATTAATTTCGGATTAGATAATCAAATGCACCTAAAGCTGCATTCGCTCCTGATCCCATAGAAATAATGATTTGTTTGTACGGATTATTTGTACAGTCGCCTGCAGCAAACACTCCCGGTACATTTGTAGCACCGTGCTTGTCTGTTACGATTTCACCGCGAACACGTTCAACAGTATCGCCTAACCAATCTGTGTTTGGTACAAGACCGATTTGAACGAATACACCTTGAAGTTCAATATGATGAACTTCTTCAGTTTCACGATCGATATAAGAAATACCGTTTACTGTGTCAGTACCAGTAATTTCTTTTGTTTGAACGTTCTTTAGAACCGTTACGTTAGGTAGGCTGTAAAGACGTTCTTGCAAGACAGCATCAGCTTTTAATTCTGGCATGAACTCAAGAACAGTTACGTGTTTTACGATACCTGCTAAGTCGATTGCAGCTTCAATACCAGAGTTACCGCCGCCGATAACTGCTACGTGTTTTCCAGCGAATAGTGGACCGTCACAGTGAGGGCAGTATGCTACACCTTTGTTTTTGAACTCAGCTTCACCTGGTACGCCAACATTGCGCCAACGAGCACCTGTTGAAATGATTACGCTCTTACTTTTCAGAACAGCGCCATTTTCAAGTTCCACTTCAATAAGTTCTTTCTTTTCTAACCGTTTCGCACGTTGTAATTTCATTACATCAATATCGTACTCTTTTACGTGCTCTTCAAGGCTTGCTACTAGCTTAGGACCTTCAGTGCGTTTTACGCTAATGAAGTTCTCAATGCCCATTGTATCCATTACTTGACCACCGAAGCGCTCAGCAACGATACCTGTGCGGATGCCTTTACGTGCTGCGTAAATTGCTGCACTTGCACCAGCTGGACCGCCACCAACAACAAGAACGTCGTATGGATCTTTATCAGAAAACTCTGATGCGTCAGGACCATTACCCATCTTAGCTAGAATTTCTTCAAGTGTCATACGACCACTGCCGAAGGATTCACCATTTAAGTAAACAGTTGGTACTGCCATGATGTCTTTGCTTTCCACTTCTTCTTTAAATGCAGCGCCGTCAATCATAGTATGTGTAATACCAGGGTTAAGAACGCTCATTACATTAAGTGCTTGTACAACATCCGGGCAGTTATGACAGCTTAAGCTGATATAAGATTCAAAATGATATTCACCTTGAATGTTTTTAACTTGATCGATTACTTTTTGTTCAACTTTTGGAGCACGTCCACTCACTTGTAGTAACGCTAACACTAATGAAGTAAATTCGTGTCCTAAAGGAATACCAGCGAAAGTTACTCCAGTGTCTTCACCGATGCGATTTACGCTAAAGCTTGGTGTTCTTTCAAGCTCAGCTTTTTCCACTGTAATCTTAGATGACATAGTAGCTAATTCATCTACTAGAGCTAACATATCTTTAGATACGTCATCGGATCCTGCGCTAACTTTAAGTAGAATATCGTTCTCCATTAATTGAAGGTATTGGGTTAGTTGTGTTTTTATATCTGCATCTAGTATCATTTTGATCAGGCTCCTTAGATTTTGCCTACAAGGTCAAGGCTTGGTTTAAGTGTTGCAGATCCTTCTTTCCATTTAGCTGGGCAAACTTCGCCTGGATTGTTACGAACGTATTGTGCTGCTTTAATTTTGTTAGCAAGGATGCTTGCATCGCGGCCGATACCGTCAGCATTGATTTCCACAGATTGGATAACGCCGTCTGGATCGATGATGAATGTAGCACGAGCAGCAAGACCTTCTTCTTCAACTAATACGTCGAAGTTGCTAGTGATTGTGCGAGTAGGGTCGCCGATCATAATGTATTCGATTTTGCCGATAGTTTCTGAGCTATCATGCCATGCTTTATGTGTGAAGTGAGTGTCTGTAGATACAGAGTATACTTCAGCGCCTAGTTCTTTTAAAGCCCCGTATTGGTTTTGTAAATCTTCAAGTTCAGTTGGGCATACGAATGTGAAGTCTGCTGGGTAGAAGCAAACTACGCTCCATTTTCCTTTGAAACTTTCGTCAGTAACTTGGATAAACTCTCCATTATGGTAAGCATTCGCTTTAAACGGTTTTACTTCTGTTCCGATTAATAACATATTAAAATTCCTCCTAAATGTGGGTTTTGAGCATTATAGATTAGCTTGCTCATAGAATAAAGTTTTTAAATTAACAATAATAATTCTAATTCGATATTAATTATCATATAAAATTGTTTATTTTGTCAAGGGAAATGTATAACTTTATTGAAAATAATTATCAATTGTTTTAGAAATGTAATGTTTTTTCCCTTAAAATAGATGCGATACTGGTAAAATTTATTATTTCCTTTCATTCTATTATAGTAAAAGATACCATCAATAACGCTAACTCTAATTTGAATATTATTTGAAATTTCAAGCCGGTCTTTTTCCATAACCTCATTTAGTGAAAATTTTTATCTGTTAGGGGAGCTTCTTTAAAACAGTATTTAGAGTCAATTTATATTGATAAAGCCTTTATTTCAAGTAAAACGCTGAGCTTTCATGAAGGTTTGACAGATACGTCTATCGATGAAGGGGAAGCGAAACAAGCAATGCTTAGCAAATCAAGTGAACAAAAACCCCCTTGAGAAAAAATTCATTCTCAAGGGGGTTTTTTATTTTTTAAGCAACAAATACATAAAATAAGGAGCTCCAATTAAAGCAACCATAATCCCAGCAGGAATACCGCTTGGTTCTACAATATTACGACCAACCGTGTCTGCCAGTAACAATAACCAGCCACCGATTAGAATGGCTACAGGAATAAATAATTGATGTCTCGGCCCGACTAAAGATTTTGCGATGTGAGGAGCCATGAGTCCGATAAAGGCGATTCCTCCTGTGACCGAAACGGCAGAAGCAGCTAATGCAACGGCTGCTATAAGGAGTGAGCGGCGTTCTTTTTCGAGTGCAACACCAACACCAATTGCTACATGCTCGTTTAATGCAAGGAGATTCAATCGATTTGCTTTATAGAGAGTAAATGGAATGAGCACAGCTAACCATGGAAGGAGTGCGAAAACAAAAATCCAGTCGTCCCCCCAAATGTTACCAGCAATCCACTTTGCGATAAAGTCTACTTTTGCACGTTCAGCAGATGAAATAAGTACAATCATTATTCCAGAAAGAGCGAATGAAAATCCAATTCCTGTTAGTGTCAGTCTTATGGGCTGAAGTCCGGCAGTTTTACTATATGAAAATGCATAGATGAGACAAGCTGTAATAAAGGCGCCGATAAATCCAACAATTGGTAGTGAGTAAACAAATGACCCTGCATCTATTGGAAAATATAAAAAGAAAAGGGCAATTGCAACACCTGCTCCTGAATTAATACCGATAATACCAGGTTCAGCTAAATCATTACGCGTTATGCCTTGTAGTATAGCTCCTGATAGTGCAAGGGCCATACCAGCTAATAGTGTAATTACAATTCTAGGTAATCGAAGAGAAAATAAAATAAACTCTTCTTTAAATGTGCCTTGGCCAAAAAGTGTCGGCAGTAGCCTATCATAGGATAGCGAAGCAGCCCCTAGGCCCATTCCAATTGTGATGGTTGTTGCAATAAGTATAAGTAAGATGAGCACAATTACTCGTTGTTTTTTAGATTGTTGAATCATGAGAACGATCTTCCTCCTTTGCGTACGATAAATAGGAAGAATGGTAAGCCTACTATTGCGATAATTGCAGCGATTGGCGTCTCATACGGTGCGTTGATTGTACGTCCAAGTGTGTCTGCTAATAACATAAAAGAAGCACCGGTAATGGCAGACATCGGTATAACAAACCGATAGTCAGGTCCGACAATAGGACGGACCATATGAGGTACCATTAAACCTATAAATGCCGTATTTCCAACAAGTGCAACAGAAGCACCAGCAAGTAAAATGATAACGATAAAAAGAATGATTTTAATGACGATAATTTTTTGACCTAATCCGACTGCAACTTCTTCGCTTAGGCTAAGAATAGTCAGTTTCTTTGAAAATAAGATTGCTATGAATATACTAATTGAAATAACTGGAACAATGACCTGCAGTTGGCTCCATGATGTTCCGATTACTCCTCCGGCAGTCCACATAGATACATCTTGTGAAATTTTAAAGTAAATCCCAATGCCCTCTGAAATCGCGATTAAAAATGCTGAAACCGCGGCACCAGCGAGTACAATACGAAGAGGAGAAAGGCCACCTTTTTTCATCATACCAATTCCGAAGACCATAATGGCCCCGACAGCGGCACCAATAAAACAAGCAATCATTATATGAAAATAGTTTGCAGAAGGGATAAAGGCAATTGTAATCGCCAAGGCAGCGTTGGCGCCACCAGTTAGCCCAAGTAATCCTGGATCAGCGAGTGGATTTCGCGTTATGCCTTGCATAATTGCACCAGAAACAGCGAGCCCAGCTCCAACAAAAATGGCTGCAATTTCACGGGGTAGCCGAAGTTCACGGATGAGGGAGAGCTTTTCTCCAGTAGCGTTAGAAGTAAGTGCGGTCCATACATCTTGTATGGTGGTATCTGCTGCGCCAAATACCATGGCAAGCATAAAAATAAGGAAGAACATAATGATTCCTAAAATGAACTTGTATATAAAGGAGGTGGAACGTAGATTGTCTTTTGTCATCAGTTTCACATCTTTTCTTTTCATAGAATAAAGGAAGAGGAATTCTTAAAATAAGAATTCCTCATTGTTGTATTATTTACCAAGAAAGCTTTTTTTGAAGAAATCTAATTGAAAATCTAACGTAATTGGATCATTAAAGTAGAATTCTTTTGCATTTACTTCAAAAACTTTATTGTTTTTAACAGCTGGAATATTTTTATACGATTCTGTTTCTTGGAATGAATTATTTGCATCATTGTTTTTACTTACGATTAAGTAATCTCCAGCATATTCAGGTAGAACCTCAGCAGATAATGCATAGTATCCATCTTTTTGCGCTTTTTCTTTTACTTTTTCAGGCATTTTTAATTTCATTTCTTGATAAAGAATTTCCGTTCCACGTCCCCAGTTATCACCAAATACATAAATTTGTTTGTCAAAGTTTTCGATAACAGAAACGGTTGTATCTTCACCAATTTTTGCTTTAATATCTTTTCCTGCAGTTTGTGCACGTTTTTTGAAATCATCGACCCAAGCTTGTGCTTCTTTTTCTTTATTTAGTAGTTTACCGATTTCTAAATGTTGTGTTAAGTAGTCTACTTTTCCATATGTGAATGTTACAGTAGGAGCGATTTTCTTTAACTTATCGATATTTTTAACGTTTGATAAACCAATGATTAAATCTGGATTTAATTCGATGATTTTTTCAATATTTTCATCAGATACTTCTGTAACATCTTTTAATTGTTTCTCGAAACGTGGATTCATTTTAGACCAAGAATCTACACCAACAAGATTTACACCTAAAGACATTACGTTACCTGCGAATGATGATAGTACAACAACACGTTTTGGATTTGCGGGAACTTCAACTTTCCCGTTTTCGGATTGGTATGTAACTGTTTCTGTTTTACTTTCCTTTGCATTTGAAGCGTTTTTCTTATCTGTAGAGCCATTGCTACAAGCACTCATAGCGAGTACAAATAGAACTGTAAGTGAAATGAATAATTTTTTCATTTTTCTTCTCCTTCTATAAAGTGTTTGTAATGTATAGATTTCTAACAAGCTAAGTGTCTCGCTATTAATTATTCTTATAAATCTTGATATCGAGATTTATAAGAATAAAATACTTGATTGATCTAAAAATGAATCTTTATTTTCCTACCAATTTTGTTAATAGTTTACATATTGATAATGATTATCAATATTAACCCTTTAAATAATATAATTTTATCTTTTTGTCTTGTCAATAGTATTTTTAATTGTAAATTTAACGAAAAAAAGATATATTTTATTGATAATGATAATCAATTTTGTTCAATGAATGAGGAGTGAACGGAAATGAATCAAGAAGAGTTATTTGATGTGACCGTGATTGGAGGAGGTCCAGCAGGGCTTTACTCAGCGTTTTATAGTGGACTAAGAGAAATGAAAACAAAGATAATTGAATTTCAGCCACAGTTAGGTGGAAAGATACATGTTTATCCGGAAAAAATGATTTGGGATATCGGGGGATTGCCACCAGTTACTGGAGCGCGGTTAATTGAGCAACTTGTGGAGCAAGGGTTAACATTTCATCCAAAAGTAGTGTTGAATGAAAAGGTAGAATCAATCACTCGGAATGAAGAGGGAATTTTTATACTAACAACTTTCTCTGGTCAAAAGCATTTTTCAAAAACAGTTATTGTAGCTACTGGAAGTGGAATATTGAAGCCACAAAAGTTAGCAATTGAAGGTGCAGAGAGGTTTGAAGTCTCAAATTTAAATTATACTGTAAAATCCTTAAAGCGTTTTAAAGATAAGACTGTAATTATTTCAGGAGGAGGAAACTCTGCGATAGATTGGGCAAATGAATTAGAACCCATTGCGAAAAAGGTTTATTTAACATATAGAAAAGATGCTTTAGCTGGCCACGAAGCACAAGTTACTCAACTTATGAATAGTTCGGTAGAGTGTTTCTTTAATACGTCTATTACAAAGTTGATGGCTGATGATAATCACGAAGTAATTGAATATATTGAGTTAACGAATCAAGAAACAGGTGAAGTTTCTCATTTATCTATTGATGAAATCATTATTAATCATGGGTATGAACGTGATATGACGTTATTGGAAAATAGTGAGCTAAATGTTGAAATCGTTGATAATTATTTTATTGCTGGGAGTGCAAGCAGTGAATCTTCCATAGAAGGGTTATATGCTGCTGGGGATATTCTAAAGCATGAAGGGAAATTGCACTTAATTGCTGGGGCCTTCCAAGATGGTGGCAATGCTGTAAATAAGGCGAAACAATTTATTCAGCCAGATGCGAGTGAATATGGAATGGTTTCTTCACATAATGATGTTTTCAAACAGCGTAACCGAGAACTTATTAAGCAAATGGTGAAATAATGGGTTGTGTTAAGAAGGCCAAAGAAAAGAAAGAAATGAATAGAGAAAAATGCGTAAATGAATGATGAGGGATTTGAAATAAATATCTTTGTAGTAGATAAACACCCAGTTACTTTCTTATCTTTATTAAGTAAGGAAGTAGGCTGGGTGTTTATCTATTTTCTTAAGGCAAGGAAAATCATGCTGTTCCTTGTGCGTAATGATCAGGAAATTGCTTGTTTTGCACAGAGGCAATGTATTGTTTACCATGTTTTCTAGCAACAGATTCTAGTATGTGACGTACACGTTTTGTAAGTCGGCCCTGATTTTGTAATGCCTCGCAGTATGCATCATAGTAAGCATATTTAGCCCAAAGAAAATCATCTTGTTGGAATAAGAAATGATTTTGATACCATTCTCCAATTGTACTATAGTTCACGTTTTCATTTATAGCCTTTCTTTGCCCAATAATTCTTTTTGGTAAATCTTTAGAAAGCTGAGCAGCGGTGTTTGTTGTTTCAGATTGTAATGCTTGCTCTAACATTGTAATGATGTGATGAGTAGCCATATGTTAACTCCCCTTTTTGTAAATGGATAAGTGCCATCTGTATTTTTTATATCCTCTATATTACTATACAAGATATGGAATGCATCTACCTGCTTTTTGATTTGTATTTACAAAATCTTTTATAATGATCTAGACATAAAAAATAATAAGGGAATGAAACAATTGTATATAACGGTAAAAGAAGCAGCAGAATATTTAAATCTTCCGGAAGCTTACATTGAAGAATTGATTCAGCAAAAACGAATTCGAGCCGTATATGACGGTGAGCAATATTTGCTGAATAAAGAACAGTTCAATACGCATTTAGAGCAGATGGAAAAATATAAGCAGTTAGTAGAAGAAATATTAAATGAGCCAATTCCAGAGGATATGGATGTAAAAGACGAAGATTAAAATTCATGGGTCTATGGTGTAGTATCCTATGAAAAGCTATACAGAATCGTTTTTAAAAATACCGTTTCAAGATGTGTAGAATCAGTATCTTGAAACGGTATTTTTTTATGCGGAAATAGTAAAAGAATGTGCATAAATGGAGGCCAATATCATGCCAGGTATTGATAGGAGCCCTGTTAGTCTTTTGTACATAAGAGACATACATATTGGATAAATGTACCTCCGTGTTAAAAACATATTTTTATATAATGGGACAATCATAGAGAACGTAACATGTACAGATACATATACTATCAGTGCAAACGACTTATAAATGAATGAAAGGAGTTTTCTCATGAGCGAGCTTAGTAGTGATTTGCTGTATGGATTGATTGGAGAGAGTGTTAGAGTGAATCGAGGTGGACCAGAGTCCCAAAAAGGTACAGTGGTTTCGGTTTATTCTGATTACTTTGTCTTGTTAAGTGAAAGTGGAACGGTTTTCTATTATCAGTTAGAGCATATTAAAAGTATTACAAGGAATGTAAAGGAGAGCGGTGTGGAAATTGTAAGTTTACCAACATTTGTAGAAAGTGATGATTTTCACGGCTTACTCCAAAACTTAAAATATCGTTGGGTGAAAATTAATCGCGGTGGTCCTGAAAAAATTGAAGGGATTTTACAAGATGTATCTTGTGAATTTGTAACATTAATCGTAAAAGAGGAAGTTGTACAGATTGCTCATTATCATATTAAAAGCATAAATTACGGTTTACAAGTACAAGCAGAAGAGGATGAAGATAATCAATCAAATAATCAACAATATAGAGCAAGAGCAACAAGACAGTCGAGTCGAAACCGATAATGATAAAGAAGGAAAAAGAGGAAAAGGAGGAGTGGAATTGAAAAATATACAGCCTTTCAATCAAATTAAAGGCTTGGTGTATCAAGGAGTAAAAGTGAACCTCGGCGGACCAGAGAGTCGAACTGGTGTGTTGTTAGCGGTTGGAGATGACTATCTTGTTCTTCAAGCCAATACGGGTGAAGTTGTTTATTATCAACAAGAGCATGTTAAAAGCGTGATAAATAAAGCAAAAGAACTAGGTGTTGCCGCTAACTTTATCGAGCAGCCATATGTGACGGGGCAAGCTTTTCAAGATATACTTGCTACTTTGAAGCATAAGTGGGTAAAAATTAATCGTGGTGGTCCAGAGAGTGTTGAAGGTATATTAAGTGAAGTGAATGATGAATATATTACATTAGTGAACCGCGATGAAGTGATTTATATTGTTACATTTCACATTAAAAATGTAAATCAAATTACTAAAAATAAGAAAAATGAAGAAGAAAATTAATTATTAAAAATAAGAAGGGGCATATGGAAACAAGGGTCGAGAATGGAGACTGCTCAATAGGTCTTGTTTTTTCTTATAATATTGGTTACATGTCCCGCACATTTTTTGTGAGAAATGGATCATGTTTGTATTCCGTCATTAGAAATATGAAAAAGCAATGTGTGCTGTAAATAGGTCATAATCAATCTTATTTTTAGCGATATTGTCAAAATTAGTATTTGTAGAAAGGAGGACACAGATGAATGACCTAAGCAAAAATATTGGAGAATATATCTATGTTAAATTAATCGGTGAGAAAAGGTTTAAAGGATTATTAATTGATGTAGGCAATGATATTGTCGTTATTTATGATGGGAAAGATTATATCTATATTTCTTCATATCATATTCAATATTATAAATTTTTGGAGAGTCCTATGGCCGAAATACAAAAGCCAGAAACAGATTCTGTTATTAAAAGAGAGTCACCATCAATTTCGCTAAGGAAAGTCTTGAGTACATCGAAAGGGATCTTTACGGAGATTTATGTAGCTGGTGATTACGCTATTCATGGTTATGTTACAAGTATTATGAATGACTATTTAGTATTCTATAGCCCCGTGTACAAAACAGTATATGTTTCTTTAAAACATTTAAAATGGTTAATCCCCTATCAAGAAAATCAAATTCCGTATGCCCTCAATAAAAATGAACTTCCAGTTAATCCATTAAATATTACACTAGCTAGAACATTTGAAGAACAGCTAATCAAAGTAGCAGGGAAAATTATAGTGTTCGATTTAGGAGAGCTCTCAAATAAAATAGGGAAGATGACAAAAATTGAAGACGGTCATATTGAATTGATTAAGGCGCGTGATGAAAAAGTATATTTAAATATTCAACATGTAAAATCGGTTCATTTTCCGTAAGTTTGTTATGATGGCTTGCTTTTTCTTTTATGCATGTAAAAGAAAAAGCAAGCCTATTTTTGTCTTCCCATTCGGATGGGGAGTAGTACTTCAACCTAAAAAGAAAGGTTACATGTCGTTTTTTCAATTTGTATTTATAGAGTTATGAGTTAATAAGGCATATTTTCATAATAAAAAATGTGTACGAGCATGTTTATTATGTCCAAGCTACCCTTTCAAAATTGAATAAATTATGTATTATCTAATTAAATATTAAAGGAGTTTTCAAAGTGAGTCAGCTTAAACATTCATTTTCAATTACATTACTTGGTAGTGGCGGTGGAGCAGCTAAAGCAGTATTGGCAGTGTTAAACCAATCTGTGGTAAATATCAATGATCCTATTTATTCCGTGATAAAAGATTTAAAGTTTCATCTTGTTGATATAAAGCAAAAGGAAAAAAATTATTATGATGAATTATTTCCAAACTTGAAGGACAAATTCTTTCTTCATGAAATAAATCTTCAAAATTCGGTACTGTTTAAACAGCATTTACAGCAAACGGATACTGGTGTAGTTATCGACGTTTCTGGAGCAGATACGATTAGTATACTGAGTTGTTGTAATGAATTAGGAATTGCTTATATAAATTCAGCTTTAGAGAATGAACAGGTTGATCAAGATGATAGTTTAATGGGTTTTCAGCTTACGGAACGCTATACGAGATTTGAAAAGGAAAAAAATAAATTTACAAACACAAGAGCTATTATAGGATCAGGAATGAATCCTGGTGTTGTTCAATGGATGGTTGTACAGCTTATGAAAGAACAACCAGAGAAAAAGCCACGAGCATGTTATATTATAGAGCATGATTATTCTTTCTTTGCAGACCAAAATCTTATAAAACCAAATACTCTTTATGCTTCATGGGCTGTAGAACGTTTTCTTGATGAAGCGATATTAAGTTATCCAATGTATGTAAGTCATCATCGACCAATCTATTTTTATGAGGATGTATATGCTTCGGAGTATAAGGTGAGATTAGGAGAGAAAGAGTTTCATGGTTGTCTAATGCCACATGAAGAAGTTCTTATTCTTGGAAAAACATTTGATATGGAAGTAGGTTTCCTTTACCGTATTAATGAATATACAACAGATTTAATTCGAAAAAATCTAGATGATGTGGATAAATTATGGAATTGGAATCGAAAGGTTTTTAATCCGGCAGAGGACGAAATAGCTGGAGAGGATTTAGTTGGTGTGTTACTTGTTTATGAAGACAATGAAAAATATATGTATAATGTAATGAATAGTAGTGAGGTTTTTCAGAAATATAAGACGAATGCAACTTATTTTCAGGTTGGTTGTGGCATTTATGCTGGATTGTCCAGCCTGCTGTTAGATATATTTTCACCAGGTGCATATTATGTTGAGGAATTATTACTTAATACAAAAAGCAAATATGGTGAATATTTACGTGTTTATATGAACGATTTTGTGATAGGTGATAATTCATTTACAGATGGATTGCTTCATGAGCGAGTGAAGTGGATCTAATTAACTATTTGTTAAAGAAGGGGCACTCCCTTTATTATATTGGTACAGGGAAAAAGCCAAGGAACCTTGCCAAATATATAGAATTTAAAAACAAGAGTACTTTTCAGAAAAGTGCTCTTGTTGTGTAAATATAAACATTTTATGAAAAGTTACAAGAATGCTTTTTTTTATAAAATACTTAGTTTATAATGGAGGAAAATATCGACATGAAGTTTTATTACTCATGTACCGGTTTGTAGTTTTTACTTGTACGAATGGTTATAACAAGTTGGGTTTATGTGAATTAAAAAAGAGGGGTGCACATGCATCCTTTTTTCTATGTTGATATTATGACAGAGGTGGTACGATGGAACTAACATTAAATTCGACCGTATGTTTACACACGATTCAATTTCAAAAAGATCAAAAGAATTATATTGTAAAAGATACAATTACAGGAGAAAAATATGAAATGCCGCCACTTTGCATTGATGCACTTGCAATGATGCGTGACGGCTTTTTATTGGGAGAAATTGAAGAAAAGCTAAAGGAAGAGTATCCAAAAGAAGAAGTAAATATTTTGGAATTTGCGAGGCAATTGTTAGAACTAGAGCTTGTCGGAATGGTTGATGGAGAAGAAATTATTTGTACGAAAAAGAAAGATAAAGACTATTTTGCCTGGATTCGTCCTCGGGTTGAACAGTTTTTTCTTAATTTGAATCGAAAATATCGAAGCAGAGATCAATGATGATCTCTGCTTTTTTGTTGAATTAGAAAATAACCGCGAATGCTCTAGCAAAAGCGCCGTCACTATTTTTAATTTTTAATGGTGCTGCTGAAAAGAAAAAGCGTTTTGTTACAAGAATAAAAATAGGTATTCACCCAACTAAGGATTCCAGCATATGGTGGTTTATGTAAGTAAACTGCTGCAAAGGAGTGAGTGCAGTGACAGGGAAGATTTTAAATTATTATGCTGGTGGTAATACAGCTAGAGGTTTTTATAGTCTATACGAGGAAAACTTAAGTGGATTGGAAAGGCTGTTCATTTTGAAAGGTGGTCCAGGGACAGGGAAATCCTCACTGATGAAAGCGATTGGGCATGAGTGGACTGGAAGAGGATATGATATTGAATTTTTGCATTGTTCTTCTGATAACAAATCCATCGATGGTGTTATTATCCCCAAATTAAAAGTAGGAATTGTAGATGGAACAGCACCACATGTCATTGAGCCAAAAACACCTGGAGTTGTAGAAGAATATGTAAACTTAGGCGTTGCTTGGGATTCAGAAAAGTTACGAAAGCATAAAGATGCGATTACACGTTATATATCGGAAGCCAGCGGTGCCTTTCAATCAGCGTATGCTTGTTTCAAAGAGGCATTAGCTATACACGATGATTGGGAGAAAATTTATATTGATAATATTGATTTTGAAAAAGCAAATGAAGTAACAAATCAGCTTATACAAAAGTTATTTGCAACTAACAAAGGAATGCAGGCGGTTGTAAAGCACCGTTTCTTAGGAGCAGCGACACCAAAAGGTGCGGTTGATTTTGTTCCGAATTTAACTGAAGGGATTCCTCATCGTTACTTTATAAAAGGGCGCCCTGGGTCAGGGAAATCTACGATGTTAAAAAAAATAGCAGCGGCAGCAGAAGAAAAAGGTTTTGAAGTTGAAGTATATCATTGTGGATTTGATCCAAATAGTCTAGATATGATTATTGTAAGAGAGTTGGGATTTGCAATCTTTGACAGCACAGCACCACATGAGTATTTTCCAGAGCGAGAAGGTGACAAGGTTATTGATATGTATGATCTCATTGTTAATCCCGGAACAGATGAAAAATATGCTACAGAAATTCGCAATGTTTCGATTCAATATAAAACAAAAATGAATGAGGCGATGTCCTTCTTGGCAAAAGCAAAAGCAGTACGAGATAAGTTAGAGCGGATTTATATTGCTGCTATGGACTTTTCAAAGGTAGAGGAATATAAAAAAGAAATACAAAGAGAATTTGAGCGACTTGCAGAGGTTGATACTCAGAAACAAAAGTAGGAAAGTTTCGGGCTGTCAGGTAATTCCTGACAGCTGTTTTGAAATGTAGTAGAATTAGTATTATAGTTGTCGAATTTCCAGGGAAATGATCAGAATATGAGGGTGATACATATGAGAGATAAAATTCAATTGGAATTAGAGAAAATCGAGAAAGAGAACGATGTGAACATTTTATTTGCAGTAGAATCTGGAAGCCGGGCATGGGGATTTCCGTCGAAAGATAGTGACTATGATGTTAGATTTGTATATATTCATCAAGTAGATTGGTATTTATCTATTAATGAGAAGCGTGATGTCATTGAATATCCAATTAGTGATGCATTGGATATAAGTGGCTGGGATATTCGAAAAGCCTTGCAGCTATTTGCAAAATCAAATCCTGCATTATTAGAGTGGATCCGTTCGCCAATCTTTTACTCTAAGAACTCGGATCTTCCAGAACGTTTACAAAAAATAAGCGAAGATGATTTTGATCCAAAGGCAACAATGTATCATTACTTACATATGGCTTCAAAAAACTATCGTGAATTTCTACAAGAAGAGAGTGTGAAGTTAAAAAAATACTTCTATGTATTACGTCCTATTTTAGCTTGCAAATGGTTAGAAGAGAAAGGGACATTGCCGCCTGTAGAGTTTGAGGAGTTAATGAATGAACTGGCGTTAAAACAAAATCTTCTAGCTGAGATTAATGATTTACTAATAAAGAAAAAAAGTGGTGTCGAGCTGGATGCTGGCCCGAAAATTACATTATTAAATGAATTCTTGGAGGAGCAGATTTCTTATTATCAAGAATATGTAAAAGAAATTGAAAAGGGAAAGGGCATTGAAGTTGAGAAGTTGAATGATTTATTTAGGGATATATTATTTAAGAGAGGAACAGAGCACCGATAATTTGGTGTGCTGCTTTTTTAGATGATACGTCAAAACAAAGTGAGAGCTAGAGAATTAGGTAGGAGATAAACTCTCTGTAAATCCCCACTGATGTACGTTTCGCCTAAATAAGTGTACTTACATAATAAATTGACTCATACAAAAAGAAACGTTTTTCTGTATGAGTCAATTTTAGCTTACAGGAATTTATTCTCCATCAACCCGTTTTAATGGCTTATCCGCAGGCCCTTCAATCACATCTCCTTCAATTGAAAAACGTGATCCGTGACAAGGACAATCCCACGTACAATCACCGCCGTTCCATTCTACTTCACAGCCAAGGTGTGTACATGTCGTATCAACAATATGTAGTTTTCCTTCATCATCTTTATAAGCACCTGCACGTTTTCCGTTTACTCTTACAACGGCACCCTCGCCATTTTCAAGATCTTCTGGTTTACGCAAAGCAAACTCTAGCTTTCCTTCAATTAAATGTTTTGCCACATCAAGATTTTGAGAAACAAATGTTTTTATATCTGAATCTGCATGGAATCGTGATGGAGCAAAGAGTTCTTTGTAGGGACTATCTGTTTTTGTAATCGAGGCTTTTAATAGCTGCGCTGCAGCAGTTCCCGTTGTCATCCCCCATTTCCGATAGCCTGTTGCAACAAATATGTTTGGATTCCTTTCATTGATATGCCCAATGTAAGGAAGTTTATCTAGAGTAATTAAGTCTTGTGTGGACCATCTATAAGGAATTTCATCTATTCCAAATGTTTCTTCTGCGAAAGAGTACAGTGCTTCATAATGAAGCATTGTATTGATTCCTTGTCCTGTTTTATGGCTTTCACCACCAACAAGAATAAGTTTTTCTCCATTCATTGTTGTGTAGCGTAAGGAGCGTGTAGGGTTGTCTATGCTTAAATACATGCCTCCGGGATAATCTTTTTTCGCTTTGATTGCTAGAACATAGGAACGCTCTGCATACATTCTTGCGAAGAAAAAGCTGTTCGCATCATAGAAAGGAAAATGGGAACAGGAAACGACATATCCACATGTAATGCGATGACCATCTTTTGTAATGACTTGTGGATAGAAACCTTTTTCGATATCAATTGCAGTGGTTTGTTCATAGATTGTTCCACCTGCTTCAATAAACTGTTCTACTAGATTTTTTAAATAATGAAGAGGATGGAATTGTGCTTGGTTTTTCATAACAAGTGCCGCCTGAACTGAGATCGGAAGTGGAATGGACTCTACATAGTCACAAGGAATATTTAGCTTTTTATAAGCTTCGTATTCTTTTGTTAATTTCCGTAATCCGTCATTGCAGTTTGTATATAAGTAGGCATTTTCTTCAGTAAAATCACAGTCAATGTTATTTGTTTTAACTGTTTCTTTTATAAATTGTAATGCTTTTTCATTTGCCTCATAGTATAGGCGAGCTTGATCAGCCCCCAAATGATGAATTAGCTCATCATAAATGAGATCGTGTTGTGCTGTAATCTTTGCGGTCGTATGGCCTGTCGTTCCATTTAAAATATTTCCAGAATCGATTAAAACAACTTTCAAGCCCTCTTTTGCAAGTAAATAAGCAGTTGTGATACCTGTAATTCCAGCGCCGATAATCGCGACTTCTGTTTTTATATTTTCGGATAACTTGGGGAAAATAGGGAGTGAAGTAGAGTCACGCCAATATGGTTCTGGAAATTTGGGAAATGAATGGTTTGCCATCGTATGATCCTCCTGTTTTAAAATAATGTACTACTTAATTTTTCCAACCTTTATCAAATTCATGTAGATTACTTTTACTTCAGAAGAAGGGATACTGTACAGTTAAGAATAAGTTTTAAATATTTGTAAAACAAAAATATTATTTTGGTATAATTTAAAATGTGTGTTTTGTCATAAAGATATTTTAAATGATAGCCAATTTTATAAAGGATTATTTATGCTCACATATAAGCTACTCTTGTATGAAGCTGATTTTCGTATATGTGAAAGTATTTATATATATAATGGATAAAAGCTTATGAAATCTATGTTTTTCCTTTGGTAAAATAAAATATTATTATGAAAATACAACCACATTTTATTACTAGGTCATAAAAGTTATTGACAATACAGAAAGTCTATTGATATGATTCATCATGTGGAAAGGTTGATAAAGAGTAAAAAGAGAAATGTTTTTCATTGATAATAAAAGCGAAAATGAGTGAGTATGATTTGCTTATTATAAATGCTTTTTGTAATTACCTAGTGTTATCAATCTGGAAACAAGAATTGATTTATGCAAGTTGCGTAAGCGCGGCATAAGAAAGGGGCAAAAGGATGAAGGAGCTTCATACGTTTGGATGGTATGCAGCGCGTGTATCGCCGCATTTGCCAAAAAAAGCATTTAAACCAGTTCCAACTCGTTTATTTGGTGGACTGGCTTATTTACTTGTGGCGGTAGCTGGGTTAATAACGATTGGTTTATTTGACTTGAATGTGTGGGCAAATCTTGGGATTGCAATTGTTCTCGGATTATGTTTTGCCTCACTTGGATTTTTAGGACATGAAATTTTGCACGGAACGGTTGTAAGAAAAGCATGGCTTCGTGATTTTTTAGGGGCAATTGCATTTATGCCATTGTCTACAGGGCCGAAACTATGGAGAAAGTGGCATAATGCGACGCACCATGTGCATACACAACATGAGGAACATGACCCGGATGCGTGGCCAACACTTGAAAAGATGAAGAAGAGTAAATTTTTAAGATGGGTGTATCGTATGCCACTTCATGTACGTTCTTTCTTCAGTTTTCTGTCACTAACAATTCAATTTACAATACATTCAACTCGTATGTTCTTTCATTTTATAAAAGAGTTTAAGTCATCGAATCAGAAGTCTGTATGGCTTCAACTTGTCTTGCCGTGGACGGTTTGGATTAGCTTATTATTTATTATGGGGCCTGCGAAGTGGTTATTTGCATACGTGATTCCATTATTAATTGCAAACTTTATTGTAATGGCATATATTGCAACAAATCACCGCTTAAATCCAATTGTTCCTGTAAATGATCCATTAGCTAACTGTTTATCTGTAACAGTGCCGCGCTGGGTTGATGTTTTGCATTTTAATTTCTCATATCATACGGAACATCATTTGTTCCCTGCTATGAGTTCAAAGTATTACCCATTAGTAAAAGAAAAAATTAAAGAAATGTGGCCGGAGCGTTATCATGAAATGCCGATGACGAAAGCATTAGCAGCGCTTTGGAACACACCTCGTGTATATTATCAAGGCAGTGAATTAGTTGACCCTCATAAAGAACATTTCTATGGTTCTTTAGGGAATGGGTTAGATCCTGATAATATTTCATATCGTGAGGAGCATATAGACGAGCAGGAAACTATTAAAAAAGTGAATCCATGATTGTGTGAAGTAGATTATTTAGAACCCTTTAACTATAAAAAAGCAAACTACCTAAAAAGTAGTTTGCTTTTTATTTTGTATTTTGACATGTTTTTTTGTATGTAATAGTAACTTTTCATGCATTTTTTTCAATCTAATAGATGAAATATTTTTTGCGGTTTTTCCTATAAAGAGAGTGCTTTTTCTTTCTTTTTATTTACGTGCAAAGAATTACTTTGTTTACGTTGAAGCCTTTTCTCTAAGCGGTTTACGAGATAGGTAAATAAAAGTACGAGTGCAAGATAATAGATACCAACAACAATATATGTTTCTAATTGTTGAAAATTACCAGCCGCTATAGAGAGACCAGAGCCCCATAATTCTGACATACCTACATAGGCAACAAGTGAAGAATCCTTTAACCCAATAATAAATTGGTTTCCTAGGGGCGGAATAGAGAGCCGGAATGCTTGTGGTAAGATAATGCGCCGCATAGCAAGTGGATAAGACATTCCAAGGGAACGGGCAGCTTCTAATTGTCCACGATCGACGGATTGAATAGATCCACGAAAAATTTCTGTAATATATGCTCCATTATGAATAGCTAAAGCGATTGCCCCCGCCCAAAAAGGGGTGAAGACAATGATAGATGTAATCCCGAAGTAAAGAATAGCAATTTGTACGATTAAAGGTGTACCACGGATAATAGCAATATAAACATGTGCAATACTATTTAATATTTTATTATTAGAGATACGAAAGAAGGCAAATAGTAGTCCGATTAATGAACCGAGTAGTAAGGAAGTTAACGTTAATTGTAATGTTATACCAACAGCCTTTAAAAGTGTTGGATACGTAGATATGAAAATTTCAAACATTAGAGTCACCTCAATATAGAATTTATTTTAAGAAATAGATGTGAATGCCCCACGGCTGAGGTGGGGCATCGCTTATGAATGAAAAATGATTTGTTTTTTAGAAGGGTACATCCTTTTATTTTGTTTTTTCCTCTTCTCCAAGAATATTTTTTCCAAACCATTTTTTACTGATTTTTTCATATGTGCCATCTTTAATAATTTCCTCCAACGCTTTGTTTACTTTCTTCACCATTTCTTTATCGTCTTTACGAATTGCAATTCCCATTTCCTCAAGATTTAATGGTTTGCCAGCTTCTTTTATATTTGATTTTCCCTCTTTTATCATACGAAGACCAACCATTTGATCCGTAATAACAGCATCTACTCGGCCTGGTTCTAAATCCATAAGAGCTGTAATGTCACTGTCGTATTCAGTGATTTGATCTGTATGTTTTTCCACAAGTGTTTTAAATGTACTAGCTTTTACAACACCGATTTTTTTTCCTTTTAAGTCTTCTACTGAAGAAATGGAATTGTTCTTTTTAGCTACGAAAATTTGTGCACCAGAGCGATAGTATGGATTCGTAAAATTAACGGCTTTTAGGCGGTCTTCTGTAATTGCCATACTTCCTAATATGACGTCATATTTTTTTGCTTTTAGACCTTGAATTAATGTTTCCCAAGGATTTGTCACTGGAACAGGCTTCATTCCCATCTTCTTTGCGAGTGCCTCACCAATTTCGACATCAAAGCCAACTAGTTTTCCGTCATTTTCTTTGAAATTAAAAGGTTTATATAAACCGCTCATTGCATAACGAAATTCGTTCCCTTCATTTGTTGAAGTTTCCTTACTACAGGCTCCAAGTATGAAAGAGACACATAGTGTAATTGTTGCAAAAACAGTAAGTATTTTCTTTTTCATCAAAACCCCTCCTATATATTTATCCTGCACATACGGGTTGTATCGTCGTATTCGTATTTTATATAGAAAGTTTCTAAGGGTGGGGTAATTTAGGCTACCCGTATGAGTTTTAATGCTTTAAGTATTCGTTGGGAGCGAAGTCCATCTCTATAAAATGTTTCGTAAAAACTGTTTTGCTCTCTCGTTTGACGGTGCTGAAAAAAATTGTTCTGGTAGTGCATCCTCTACAATTTGTCCATCATCCATGAAAATGACGCGATCTGCTACATCTCGTGCAAAGTTCATTTCATGGGTGACGATTACCATTGTCATTCCTTCACCAGCCAGCTCTTTCATAACTTGGAGTACTTCTCCAACAAGTTCAGGATCAAGAGCTGATGTAGGCTCATCAAATAGCATGATTTTTGGATTCATTGCAAGTGCGCGTGCGATTGCAATACGTTGCTTTTGTCCACCAGATAGAAGGTGAGGTGTTACGTTTGCTTTGTCTTGTAATCCAACCTTTTTTAAAAGGTCATTACCAATCTCTTTTGCTTTTGTTTTGTCCATTTTTTTCACATGAATAGGTGCTTCTATGATGTTTTCTAATGAGGTCATATGTGGAAAGAGGTTAAAATGTTGAAATACCATTCCAACATTTTCGCGGACTTTGTTTAAATTTGTACTTTTGGGATCGATTCGTTCACCTTGTAAATGAATCGATCCTTCATCGTACATTTCTAAAAAGTTGAGGCAACGAAGTAAAGTACTTTTTCCTGAACCGCTTGCGCCGATTAAAACAACAACTTCTTTTTCTTTTACTTCTAAATCAATTCCTTTTAAAACGTCTAATGAGCCAAATGATTTTACTAGATTTTGAACTTGAATCATACCAACCCCCCAGTCAAATTTGTATTTTACAAATGTTGTCTCTTATTTTTTTTATTAGTCATAAAGTGCCAAAACCCTTTATTTTTTGCGAAAAACATTGTCTGAGGGACGTGGAATTAGGAAGAGAATTCTCCTAGTAAGGTGATAAAAAGAGGTTTAGAAGAAAATAAAAATGTGTGTTTTATTTGTGGAAGGGAGGGATACTTTGTGGGAATCGAAAAACATTACAAGGGTCATATACTGTTTTTACTTTACGTAATCTTGTAAAGTTGGTGCCATAGTAAGAGTTTTGCCAATCTATAATATCAATATCAGGCCAATTGACATAATCACCTAATGTATAAGGTGCCATAGCATTTCGTAAATTTTTAATCCAACGTATATTTTGTTGTTCCTCATTGTCGCATTTCCAAGAAGTAAGGTATTCTTGAGCAATAATTGCCTTTCGATGGAAATAAGCTGTTTCACTAGGAGCAATGTCTTCTACAGTTCCTATCAGTGATTGATGCCAAACGCTGGCTGAAGGGTTTGGGGCATGACTAAGAAAATGTTTTAGAACTTGAATACCTTTAAGTGGAATCGTCTTATATACATAAGAACCAGAACGTTTGAATTTTTCTGGGATGTTACCACTATTAAAGAATTCAACTGCTTGTATATAAGGGACTTCTTCTATGAACAGAGAAGGGGTTCCAGCTTGTAATAAAGGTGCCAATAAATCGAGGAGTTCAGAAGGATGACCAACATATTCCCCTTGCACTTTAATTTTATTTCTCTGTTTAGAAAATAATTCAATAGATGAAGTAAGACGCTCGTCTATATAAGGTGCCCAGTTTTGCCAAGCTTGAAATGCGGTAATAAAGTCTTTCCATTCCCAGGTGAGTGAAAAAATAGAGACGTTTTGAATAGGATGAACACGAAATGTTAAAGATGTAACAATTCCGAAGTTCCCACCGCCACCACCGCGGCATGCCCAAAATAAATCAGCGTTTTCTCTTTCGCTGGCACGAATAGATTTCGCTCCAGATTTACCGACTGCTTGCACCATTTCTATTTCTAGTAGTTGATCACAAGTTAATCCAAATAAACGTGATAACATACCAATGCCACCGCCAAGTGTTAATCCAACAATTCCAACGCTAGCACTGGTGCCGACTGGTAATGTGACGCCATATTTCCACAGCTCTTTATAAACAGCACCAAGATTCGCTCCAGCTCCAATGGTTGCTGTCAAGCTGTCTTGCTGGACTATAATTCGATTCATTTCACTTACATCAATAATAAGTCCACGATTCAAAAGAGAAAAATTTTCATAGCTATGGCGACCACTTCGTATACGAAATGGTATATGACGTTCACGGGCCCATTTCAAGGCATTGCATACATCTTGAGTATTTTGACAGAAGACAATTATGCAGGGGAGTTTTGGAATACTTAAATTTAAGTTTATGCGGGCTACATCATACTCAGGATCTTCTGGAGTTACAATGCGCCCTGTTAATTTTGTTTTTGTCATTATATTGTTCCTTTCCATATAAGATTGGTTTTTACTATTGTATGAGAAAGCTTGTTTAGGAGTGTTTACACTATAGATAGAAAATAAATATTATGAAGGCAATACAATCATTGGTGCTGGTCATTCGTATGCAGATATATTTGCTATTGTAGAGGAAGCACAACGAAAAGGTGTACATACTGGGTTTTGTATCTTTATATTCTAGAAAATAATACTTTGGATAAAGATTAAAAACTATGAACGTTTCCGCAACATTTATCCCTGTCTCTTTCGAATGGAAATTATAGCAAGATATAATGAAGTTATAATATTCGAAAGGGTGTCTTTTATGAAAAAGGAAAAAAGACAACGGCTAATAAAACAATTGGTAAGAGAGTATGAAATAGATACACAAGAGAGATTAGTAGAATTATTAGAAGAGCATGGTGTGTTAGTTACACAGGCCACTATTTCGCGAGATATTCGTGAATTAAATTTAATAAAGGCAACCTCTTCAAACGGTTTAACTATATATAAGGTTCTCTCAGAGGATAATTTACAAACTGATACGAAGTTAAAGAAAAAGTTAAGAGAAGTTGTCGTAAAGATTGATTATGTAGATCAATTAACGGTTATTAAAACGTTACCTGGTAATGCTCACGTTATCGGTGTCTTATTAGATGCTTTAGATTGGAAAGAAAAAGTAGGATGTATATGTGGAAATGATACATGCCTTGTAGTTTCTCAATCAGAATCGGATAGGAAAGTTTTAGAAGAAAGGTTGAAATTAATTATGTAGGTGAAAGTCCTGTTTCTAATTGTTACTAGAAACAGGACTTTTTTTAGGATTTTAATATAAATTAGGGAAATCGATATTCACTATATATGCGTAATATATAGCTGTTTTACAAAATAGGGAGCGAAAAACCTTATAAAAATACAAATATATATTATTTTAAAAAATAACTTGTGAAATATTTAACTTGATAGTGTTAGCGTTTTCACAAAGGGGGAAGCACGTACCGTTTATTATGTACTTGTAGACATCAAACAAATTTAAAAGGAGGTACAACAAATGAAACATCCGATACATGTTACTTCAGAAATTGGGGAATTACAAACGGTTTTATTAAAACGTCCAGGTAAAGAAGTGGAAAACTTAACGCCAGATTATTTGCAACAATTATTATTTGACGATATCCCATATTTACCAATTATTCAAAAAGAACATGATTATTTTGCACAAACATTACGCAATCGGGGTGTTGAAGTTCTTTATTTAGAAAAACTAGCAGCTGAGGCGTTAGTTGATAAAAAACTTCGTGAAGAATTTGTTGATCGTATTTTAAAAGAAGGACAGGCTGACGTAAATGTTGCACATCAAACTTTAAAAGAATATTTACTTTCCTTTTCAAATGAAGAATTGATTCAGAAAATTATGGGGGGCGTACGTAAAAACGAAATTGAAACTAGTAAAAAAACGCACCTGTATGAATTAATGGAAGATCATTATCCATTTTATTTAGATCCAATGCCAAATTTATATTTTACTCGTGACCCAGCAGCTAGTATAGGTGATGGTTTAACAATTAACAAAATGAGAGAACCAGCACGGAGACGTGAATCATTATTTATGGAATATATCATTAAACATCATCCACGATTTGCAAGTCATGATGTGCCAGTTTGGTTAGATCGTGATCATAAGTTCCCAATTGAAGGCGGCGACGAGCTCATCTTAAATGAGGAAACAATTGCAATTGGAGTATCTGCTCGTACTTCAGCTAAAGCGATTGAGCGTTTAGCTAAGAATTTATTTAGCCGTCAAAATAAAATTAAGAAAGTGCTAGCAATAGAAATCCCAAAATGTCGTGCATTTATGCATTTAGATACAGTATTTACAATGGTCGATTATGATAAATTTACAATTCACCCAGCTATCCAAGGACCAAAAGGAAATATGAACATTTATATTTTAGAAAAAGGACAGGATGAAGAAACTCTTAAAATTACACATCGTACATCTTTAACTGAAGCGTTAAAAGAAGTGTTAGGTTTAAGTGAATTAGTACTTATCCCTTGCGGAGGAGGAGATGTGATTGCTTCTGCTCGTGAACAATGGAACGATGGATCTAATACATTGGCGATTGCGCCGGGAGTAGTTGTTACATATGATCGCAACTATGTATCAAATGCTTTATTACGTGAACATGGTATAGAAGTTATTGAAGTATTAAGTTCGGAATTATCACGCGGTCGTGGGGGTCCACGTTGCATGAGTATGCCGATTGTTCGAAAAGACATTTAGTATAAATAACGAGGAAAGTAGGGATGAATCATGTTGATGACTAAACCAAACTTAAAAGGAAGAAGTTTTCTTGCGGAAAAAGATTTTACAGAGGAAGAAATGTTATATTTTCTAGATTTAGCAGCAGAATTAAAAGAGAAAAAGAAAAATGGTATTCCGCATCGTTATTTAGAAGGTAAAAATATAGCCCTTTTATTTGAAAAAACTTCCACTCGTACACGGTGTGCATTTACGGTGGCATGTACGGATTTAGGGGCAAATCCTGAATACCTAGGTAAAAATGATATTCAGCTTGGGAAGAAAGAATCAGTTGAAGATACAGCAAAAGTTTTAGGACGTATGTTTGACGGAATTGAGTTCCGTGGTTTCGCTCATGCAACAGTGGAATCTTTAGCTGAAAACTCCGGTGTACCTGTATGGAACGGTTTAACAGATATGTGGCATCCAACCCAAACACTTGCAGATTTGTTAACAATTAAAGAGCATGTCGGACGTTTAAAAGATGTTAAGCTTGTATACGTTGGAGACGGACGGAACAACGTAGCAAATAGCTTGTTAGTCGGCGGAGCGATTGTAGGGATGAACGTATGTATTTGTACGCCAGAATCATTATTCCCAGCACAAGAAATAATCGATACAGCTAAAAAATATAATGATCAAGTTATGGTAACAAGTAATGTAGATGAAGCCGTTGCCGGTGCAGACGTAATTTATACAGATGTATGGGTATCAATGGGAGAAGAAGACAAATTTGCTGAACGTATTGAACTATTGGCACCTTATCAAGTAAATATGGAGATGATTAGAAAGACTGGAAATGATAATGTGATGTTCTTACATTGTTTACCCGCATTCCATGATGTAGAAACAGCGTATGGGGAAGATATATATGAAAAATATGGATTAAAAGAAATGGAGGTAAGTGACGAAGTATTCCGCAGTAAGCATTCAAAAGTATTTGATCAAGCAGAAAATAGAATGCATACAATTAAAGCGGTTATGGCTGCTACTCTAGGAAATATGGAGTAAAGAAGGAAGGAGATCTTCCTTCCTTCTTTACTCCTTTAGACACTATCATTCACTATTGAGTTTATTCTTATTGCAATTAAAGAGAGGTGAGTGTAATGGGTGAAGAAAAGAAATTAGGATTATTTACTTTAACAGCTCTTGTTGTTGGTTCCATGATAGGTGGTGGGGCATTTAACTTAGCAAGCGATATGGCAAAAGGTGCTGGCTCCGGGGCTATTATTATCGGTTGGGTGATAACGGGAATCGGGATGATTGCTCTTGGATTATCATTTCAAAATTTAACGGTAAAAAGACCAGATTTAGATGGCGGTATCTTTAGTTATGCAAAAGCAGGATTTGGTAATTTTATGGGATTCAATAGTGCGTGGGGGTATTGGCTGTCTGCTTGGCTTGGTAATGTAGCTTACGGTACATTGCTATTTTCTTCACTTGGATACTTTTTTCCGGTTTTTGAAGGTGGACAAAATGTAGCATCGATTATCGGAGCGAGCGTATTGCTATGGTGTGTTCACATGCTAATTTTACGCGGCGTACAATCAGCAGCACTAGTAAATTTAGTCACAACAATTGCAAAATTAGTGCCTGTATTTGTATTTATTGTGGTGGGTATTTTCGCTTTTCACTTTGATATTTTCTTGGATGGATTTTGGGGCCAAGCAGGTTCTTTTTCTTGGGGAGCGGTAGGAAGCCAAGTTAAGAGTACAATGCTTGTAACTCTTTGGGTATTTATCGGTGTAGAAGGGGCTGTTGTCTTATCCAGTCGTGCTAAAAGCCGAAGTGATGTTGGGAAAGCAACTGTTATCGGATTAATTGGCACACTTATCATTTATATTTTACTTACATTATTATCTCTTGGACTTATGCAACAAGCAGATGTTGCGAATCTAAAAAACCCAGCTATGGCGTATTTATTTGAAAGTGTTGTCGGAAAATGGGGCGCTATCTTTATTAACTTAGGTTTAGTTATTTCTGTATTAGGTGCTTGGCTAGGATGGACTTTACTTGCATCTGAAATTCCGTATTTAGCTGCTAAAGACGGAGTGTTTCCAAAGTGGTTTGCGAAAGAAAATAAAAACAAAGCTCCTGTAAATTCATTATGGATAACAAATGGCTTAATTCAAATTTTCTTATTAACATTTGTTGTTTCAGATCAAGCATATAACTTTGCATTTTCTCTTGCTTCCTCTGCTATTTTAATTCCTTATGCTTTGTCAGCATTCTATCAATTTAAGTATAGTTTACAATCTGAAGAAAAAGATCGAACAAAAAATATAATCATTGGTTTGGTGGCAAGTATTTATGGAGTTTGGTTAGTGTATGCAGCGGGTTTAGATTATTTATTACTAACAATGACATTATATGCGCCAGGTATTTTCATCTTTTACAATGTTCAAAAGCAAACGAATCCAAAACAAATATTTACTCGTGTGGAACTGGCATCTTCTGTAGCTATTGGTGCCTTAGCATTTTTTGCGATTTACGGATTGATTACAGGAAGTATTACTTTATAAACTTTTGTAAAAATGAAATCAATTGGAGGGTTGAAATATGACACGAAGAAAAATCGTAGTTGCACTAGGGGGAAATGCTATACAATCTGGAAAGGCTACTGCTGAGGCGCAGCAAGAAGCGTTAGAAAGAACGGCAGAGCAACTCGTTAAAATTATGGAAAACGATGTGGATGTTGTTATTGCACATGGCAATGGTCCGCAAGTAGGTAACATTTTATTGCAACAAAAAGCTGCCGATACAGAAAAAACACCGGCAATGCCGTTAGATACTTGTGGTGCTATGAGCCAAGGAATGATTGGATATTGGATGGAAAATGCAATTGAGAAGGCTTTGAAAAAGCGTAAAATAAAGAAAGAGGTAGCAACGGTTATAACACGTGTTGTCGTGGATGAAAAGGATGAAGCTTTTCAAAATCCTACAAAGCCAATTGGGCCTTTCTATACAGAAGAAGAAGCGAGAAAGTTAATGGAAGAAACAAAAGCGGTATTTAAAGAGGATGCAGGAAGGGGCTGGAGACGAGTTGTTCCATCACCAAAGCCTGTGAGTATTCATGAGCATAAAATAATCAATTCATTAGTAGAAGATAGAAATATAGTCATTGCTGTTGGAGGTGGCGGAATCCCAGTTATTGACTCTGAGGAAGGTTTAACAGGTACTGAGGCTGTTATTGATAAAGACTTTGCAGCTCAAAAGTTAGCAGAATTAGTAGATGCTGATACGCTAGTCATTTTAACTGCAGTTGATTATGTTTATGTGAATTTTAATCAACCTGATCAAAAGAGATTAGAGGCTGTTACAGTTGATGAATTAGAAGGATATATACAGGATCATCAATTTGCAGCAGGTAGTATGCTCCCAAAAATTGAAGCTGCTATAAACTTTGCTAATACAGATCCAAAACGAAAAACAATTATTACTTCTTTAGAAAAGGTATATGAAGCATTAGAAGAAAAGGCAGGTACTATTATTTCTAATCAGGATGCATGTGTGTGTGTATAAATATAGCTCTTTCATTACTAGTAAGTAAAAAAGAATGGAGTTAATAACTTCATTCTTTTTTACTTATGAGTAATTTTTTGATAACTAATGTTCATAAAGTATTCATGATAAAATCAAGATATATAGGTTAACTATGATAAAATAAACTTGAATGCGCTTTCCTGACGTTTCACTCCAACATATAGCAAGAGAGAGGGAGTTCTATGAATAGACGGAATGTAGTTAAAGATCTAAAGCAGTTTGAATTATTTTCGCATGTAACAGAAAAAAAATTGAAAGGCCTAACAGAGTTTGTTTATTGGCGAACTTATAAGAAAGGTCAATTTTTATTTTTAGAAGGTGATTCAAGAGAAAGAATTTATTTCATGCTAGATGGTTTTGTAAAGTTAGAGCGAGTGAATCAAAGCGGAAATTTATTATATGAAGACTATGTAAAACGACTTTCTATTTTTCCTTATGGTGGTATGTTTACTGATGAGAGATATAATTATACAGCTGAAGCAATGACAGATGTAGAAGTATATTATATTCCTACAGTGATTTTTGAAGATATGATGAAGTCAAGCAGAACACAGCTCATGTATGTTGTTCAGCAGTTATCTTCTATATTAACAATTAACGAAAATCGTGTGCAAAATATTACAATCCCCAATGCACAAGATCGCGTCATTCAGACATTAAATTATTTAATGAACGATTTAGGTGAGCAGAATGGTCAAGAGATTGTAATTTCATGCCCGCTCACGACAATTGAAATTTCCAAAATATCTGGAACTTCTCGAGAGACTGTGAGTAGTGTATTAAAACAGTTAAAGAATGATAGTATTGTTACGGTTTTAGGTAAAAAAATTACAATACATGATCCAACTTATTTTGAGGAAATTTCGATGTGAAAACTGCATAATAAATAGTAGATAAGAGAAGTATTATTAAAATAGTAAAATTACATATTAATTCTCTTATTCGTATTATATATTAATAAAGTTCTTTATATATTTATAAGGAACTTTTTTATGTTATTCCCTATAAAAAGATTGTATATTCCGATAATTTTAGCTAAAATCGATAATAAAAAACAAGGGGAAGGGAGAAAGAATGATTCGGATTGAATATGATCGATTAGTAGCTATTTTTTATAGTATTGGAGTATTACTATTAATAAAAATACCAAACGACAATGAATTAATCGGGGAAAAACTATTTCATACATATGGAATTCCAGTAGATACATATATTTATATGGGGTATAAGATTTCGAATGTCTGGATTTGTTCTTTAGTACTACAAGTAATTTCTTTTCTATTTCTTATAAAATGGTTAGAAAAGAATGATTCGAATTGGTTAAAGAAGCTTAATAAAATAAAAGTAGTGTGCATAAGTAGTTTGATTATAATGATGCCATTTACTTTAAATAAAGTACTTCAAACCCTTGATAAAACATGGCACTATACAGGAAAAAAAGGACTAGAGGCAATTGAATATAAAAAAGAAGATAGTCAATGTAAGATGGAAAAAAAGGGAGAGCATTTTAAGCAAAATTGCGTCGTCACTTTAAAAAATTATCGTAATCATTCACAATCGTTACAGCTAGTTCTATATCAAGATGAAAACAAGAAAGTGAAAAGTTATCAAGTACCAACACCTGTTTATTTACAGCGCCATGAAACAAAGAAAGTTGAATTTCAAATTCCAGTTGGCAATGGGGAGACTGTATTAGAAAATAAAGTACCAAATATCGAATTGCAGTTATTGAATGAAAATCATAAGATATATAATTAGCGTAGTATAACAAGGGAATTTTTGGGAGAAATAATTAAAAATGAAAGAGATAAGAAAACTTTAATCATCCAAAATGTTACGGGAAATCGGACATAAATGGGATGATTTTTTATTTGTGCTTATATTCATGAGAAAGGAGAGTTAAAAATTTGGAGCAGTATAAAAAATGTGTAAGGTCAATCAGAAGAGAGTATTGTTTCTTAATGAAAAGTAGATATTTAATAATAAGATAAAAATTCTCGTTGCAAACTCCTCATATTTTGTTATGATAGTGTTACGAAAACGTTTGCATAAATTTCCGAAGGGATGCAAAAGGAGAGAACTATTATGAATAAAACATGGTGGAAAGAAGCTGTTGCTTATCAAATTTATCCACGTAGCTTTATGGATTCTAACGGTGACGGTATTGGAGATTTACAAGGCATTATTGCAAAGCTTGATTATTTAAAGGATTTAGGAATAGATGTAATTTGGATTTGTCCAATGTATAAATCACCGAATGATGACAATGGTTATGATATTAGCGATTATCAAGACATTATGGATGAGTTTGGTACAATGGCTGATTTTGATGAATTACTAGATGAAGTGCATAAGCGTGATATGAAGCTTATTATTGATTTAGTGATTAACCATACGAGTGATGAACATCCGTGGTTTGTTGAATCACGTTCTTCTAAAGATAATCCAAAACGTGATTGGTATATCTGGCGTGATGGTAAGGATGGAGAAGAGCCGAATAACTGGGAAAGTATTTTTAGTGGTTCTGCTTGGGAATATGATGAAGTAACGGATCAATATTTCTTACACATATTCTCACGTAAACAACCAGATTTAAACTGGGAGAATGCAGAAGTCCGTGAAACCTTATATGATACTGTAAACTGGTGGTTAGATAAAGGAATTGATGGTTTCCGTGTAGATGCAATCAGTCATATCAAAAAAGAAGAAGGTCTAAAAGACATGCCAAATCCAAAAGGCTTAAAGTATGTTCCTTCTTTTGATAAACATATGAATGTAAATGGAATTCAGCCACTTTTAGAAGAACTTAAGGAAAATACATTTTCAAAATACGATATTATGACTGTTGGGGAAGCCAATGGTGTCAAAATCGAAGATGCAGACCTTTGGGTTGGAGAAGAGAATGGTAAATTCAATATGGTATTTCAGTTTGAGCATTTAAGTTTATGGGATGCAGAAAAGAAAAAAGAACTTGATGTTGTGGAACTGAAAAAGGTGTTAACAAAGTGGCAAAAAGGATTAGAGAATAAAGGGTGGAATGCACTTTATATTGAGAACCATGATAAGCCGCGTATAGTCTCCACATGGGGAAATGATAAACAGTATTGGCGTGAAAGTGCAACGGCTTTAGGAGCAATGTACTTCTTTATGCATGGAACACCATTCATTTATCAAGGTCAAGAAATTGGTATGACAAACGTTCAGTTCCCGAATATTGAAGATTATGATGATGTAGCAATTAAGAATTTATACCGCGAGAAAATTGCTGAAGGTGTACCTCATCAAGAGATGATGGAAATCATTTGGGCGTCTTGTCGTGATAATTCACGTACACCAATGCAATGGAATAATGAAGAAAACGCTGGTTTTACAACTGGTACACCGTGGTTTGGAATGAATCCAAATTATAAAGAAATTAATGTTCAAAAACAGCAAGTAGAGGCTAATTCTATTTTTAATTTCTATAAAAAGATGATTGCACTTAAAAAAGAGCATGATGTATTTAATTATGGAACATATGATTTAATCTTAGAGGACGATTCGCAAATTTATGCGTATACGCGTACGTTAAATGATGAGAAAGTTATTGTAATTAGTAATATATCTAAAGAGAACGCGGTGTATAATGAGGATTCATTCGCACTAGAACGCAAACGTTTGCTCTTAAATAACTATGAAGTAACAGAACATAACAAATGTACTACAATTACTTTAAAACCTTATGAAACAAGGGTTTATCGTATTTCTTGATAAAAAAAGATGCTCTCGTAGCATCTTTTTTTATGAAAAATAATAAATTTATATTGCAATGTGAAAACGCTTTTATTAAAATAGGTTTATGAAAACGTTTGCGTTAAAAAAGAGGTATCGTTTTCATAAAAAAAGAAATTATTATCTATATCATTAGGGATTTTATAAATAAGAGGGAGGAAGAAACAGATGAAAATTACGTCTTTTGATTTTTGGCAAAAGTTCGGGAAAGCATTGCTAGTTGTTGTAGCTGTTATGCCAGCTGCTGGTCTAATGATTTCCATCGGTAAGCTAATTGGCATGTCTGCTGGGGATGTAAATGCAGTACATACAATTGCTAGAGTAATGGAAGACATCGGTTGGGCAATTATTACAAACTTGCATATTTTATTCGCAGTAGCAATTGGGGGATCCTGGGCGAAAGATCGGGCAGGTGGTGCATTTGCAGCGCTATTAGCATTCGTCTTAACAAACCGAATTACAGGAGCTATATTCGGTGTGAACGCTGAAATGTTAGCGGATTCAAAAGCGAAAGTTTCTTCATTATTAGCAGGGGATTTAATTGTAAAAGATTATTTCACTTCTGTACTTGGTGCACCAGCATTAAATATGGGAGTATTCGTAGGGATTATTACAGGGTTCTTAGGGGCTACCTTATACAATAAATATTATAACTATAATAAATTACCACAAGCGTTAGCATTCTTTAATGGAAAACGATTTGTACCATTCGTTGTAATTGTTTGGTCTACAATTACTGCTATTGTTTTATCACTTTTATGGCCATTCATCCAAAGTGGATTAAACGAATTTGGTCGTTGGATTGCGGCATCAAAAGACAGTGCACCAGTTGTTGCACCGTTCGTATATGGTACATTAGAGCGTTTGTTATTACCATTTGGATTACATCATATGTTAACGATTCCGATGAACTATACAGAGCTTGGCGGAACGTATACGATGTTAACTGGAGCAAAAGTTGGTCAGGTTGTAGCAGGACAAGATCCGTTATGGCTTGCATGGATTACTGATTTGAATAATTTATTAGCAAATGGTGACACAAAAGCGTATAACGATTTACTAAATAATGTTGTTCCAGCTCGCTTCAAAGTTGGGCAAGTGATTGGTTCAACTGCATCATTAATCGGTATTGCGTTTGCAATGTTCCGTAATGTTGATAAAGATAAACGTGCAAAATATAAACCAATGTTTTTATCAGCTGCATTAGCAGTATTTTTAACGGGTGTAACGGAACCTATTGAATTTATGTTCATGTTTATTGCACCGGTATTATATATTGTATATGCAATTACAACAGGACTTGCATTTGCATTAGCAGATCTTATTAACCTACGTGTTCATGCGTTTGGATTTATTGAATTGATTACACGTACACCAATGATGGTTAACGCAGGATTAACAAGAGACTTAATTAACTTTGTAGTTGTCTCAGCAGTATTCTTCGGTTTAAACTTTACATTATTCAATTTCTTAATCAAGAAATTCAATTTACCAACACCGGGTCGTGCAGGTAACTATATTGATAACGAGGATGAATCAGAAGAAAGCACAACGAATGTAAAAGAAGGCTCATTAGCAACAAAGGTTATTGATTTGTTAGGTGGGAAAGATAATATCGCTGATGTAGATGCTTGTATGACACGTCTGCGTGTAACAGTAAAAAATCTAGATGTAGTTGCACCAGAGGCACAGTGGAAGCAAAACGGAGCTTTGGGACTTATTGTAAAAGACAAAGGTGTTCAAGCAGTATACGGTCCGAAAGCTGATGTGTTGAAATCAGACATTCAAGATATGTTAGGTGCATAATAAATGAAATTACTTACTTTAAACTGTCATTCTTGGCAAGAAGAGAATCAAATAGAGAAAATAAGACATCTCGCTAAAACGATTCAAGAAGAAGATTACGATGTTATTGCCTTGCAAGAGGTCAGCCAGTCTATAAAAGCTCAAAATGTATGCGGTAATAAGAAAAAGGATAACTACGGCCTTGTATTACTTGCAGAGCTTGAGAAGTTAGGCTTAAGAAATTACAATATCGTTTGGGATTTCTCGCATATTGGTTATGACATATATGAAGAAGGTTTAGCTATCATCACGAAACATCCGATTGTGAAGCAAAATTCTTTCTTTATATCAGAAAGTAAGGATATCTCTTATTGGAAAGCACGGAAAATTGTTAGTGTAACAATCTCTTATAAAGGGAAGAATATCACCTTGTATTCTTGTCACCTCGGCTGGTGGAATGATGAAGAAGAGCCGTTTCAGGACCAAGTAGATTGTTTAATCAAGAATGTGAATGGAAATGAACCTTCATTCTTAATGGGTGATTTTAATAATAATGCTCGTTTGCAAGGTGAAGGATATGATTATCTTATGCAAAAAGGGTTTTATGACACATATGAGTTAGCTTTGAAAAAAGATGAAGGAACAACTGTACAAGGGAAAATTGCTGGTTGGGATGAAAATAAGCAGAACTTACGAATTGATCTTATTTTAAGCAACAAACCAACAACAGTTCTTTCTTCAAAAGTTATTTTCAATGGTGTAAATCGAAATGTTATTTCAGACCATTTTGGAGTAGAAGTTCAGTTGGATATATAATATAGAAGGAATCCTCATGGCCATGTAAGCGCTATGAGGATTTTTTTTCTGCAAATACAAGTATTTCCAAGATAAAATACTTGTATTTCTTATGACATTTCCTATATATTTGTTATTACTGAATGTAAAACCGATTTGGTCATTTTGTATGAATACTTTATCGGTTTCGTTATATAATGAAGTAAGTAAAAGATTTTTGGAAAATAGTACATTTTCTTTTAAGCGACAAAGAGGAAAATGATATAATTGCAAAATGCATGCATCATTTTCTAAAGAAGGAAAAATATATAATTAGGTGATAGCTTATATGAAACAGATATGGCGTATTTATACGACGGACTTACGGAATGTAGCCAAACATTGGGCTGCGATTGTAATTGTAATAGGGCTTATGATTTTACCATCTTTATATGCATGGTTTAACATTAAAGCTTCATGGGACCCATATGGGAACACGAAAGAGATCCCGATTGCAGTTTCTAACCAAGATGTTGGATCGAACCTACGAGGAAAAGATATTAACATCGGGAAAGAAATTATAGATTCACTTAAGAAAGACAAGAATTTTGGTTGGAAATTTGTTGATGAAAAGCAAGCGATTTATGGAGTAGAGCGTGGAGACTATTATGCAAGCATTACGATTCCAAAAGACTTCTCTGAAAAAATTACAACAGTCATTAGCGATAATCCACAAAAACCAGAGCTGAACTATTTTGTAAATGAAAAGGTTAATGCCATTGCACCAAAAATTACGGCAAAAGGTGCATCAGGTATAGCAGAAGAAATCAGTAAAAACTTTGTTAAAACAGCAAATGGTGAGATTTTTAAAATCTTCAATGACCTTGGAATCGATTTAGAAACAAACTTACCAAGTATTGAAAAAGTAAAAGATCTTGTGTTTAAGCTAGAAGCACAATTCCCGGAAATGTATACACTTGTGAATACGGCCTTAGATGATGCTGGTAGAGCGCAAGACCTTGTGAAAGTTGCGCAAGAGGATTTACCGGTCGTGGAAAGTGTGATTAATGATGGGCAGGACGCACTGAAAAACTTAGATACATTCTTTGCAAGAAATGATCAAACATTAAAAGATGCTCCTGGGGTTATGCGGAATAACTTAACCGTGTTGAAGGATGGCATGGATAAGGCAGAAGCTTTTTCAGAGTTCTTAATGCATCCAGGTGTTGATTTGAATCTTCCTGAATTCCCATCACTCTCTGGACTTCCACAGTTTAATGATGAGGGATATAACAATATTGCGAAAAGCATTAATCAAACTGTGAATAATGTATTGAACTCAGCACGTACAGGAACTGCATATGCGCAAGGTGTTATGAATGGATTGCAAAATGGAAAGTTTGATCCAGAGAGAGCGAAGCAAGAACTCAATCAGGCTTCCGATAATCTGCAAGGTCATACTGACGGTGTTTCTTATCTTATTGATGTGTTGACTAAACTTAAAGAAGCGGCACCAAATAAGGCAGAAGCGTTTTTCCAAAAGAGAATAGATCATTTAACTAATTTAAAAAATGGTATGGAGAATGCAAACAATGGTATTAAAGACCTTGTAAATATTATTGGTACAGGTCAAGAAGTAAAACAAGATGTAAGAGATGCGGTTAATCAAAAATTAAATGCAACCAATGATTTAATTAATCAAGCTGAAAAAGATTATAATGAAACGTTTGTAGCAGATTACAAAAAGGCAGTTCAGTTTAAAGAACAAACAGCAAGCAAGATAAATGAAGATTATGAGAAAGCAAAAGCTCAATATAATAAAGCAAAAGAAGATTTACAAAATAAAGGGATCAATGGATTAGATTCTACAAAAGTAGCTCTAAACAGCCTAAATGGTCAATTCCAAGCAGGCATCAATATGATTAATGATATGATTCCAGTTCTAGAGAGCACCAATAAGGTTTTAGCCGATGTTAATAATGATAAAAACCTTAATAATGCGATTGCGAAATTAAACACAACAAAAGATGCTCTTCAAAAAGGCGTCGATGCTACGAATAAAGCAATTACACTTATTAACAATGGTCAAAAGCCTACAAAAGATGTAATCGAAAGCATTAATGAAGCATCGAAAAATGGTTCAGCACAATTAGGAGACTTCTTAGCTCGTTACGATTCAGAAATCGTTCCAAGCTTTAACGCAGCAATCGCTCGTACGAAAGAGATGTCAAAAAATACATCTAAAATCTTAAACGACGCAGATAAAAAGCTTCCAGATGTTAAAAAACTGCTAGAAGATTCATCGAAAGGCTTAGTAGAAGGTACAAAGAAAGTGGAAGATATTAAGGCAGAAATGCCAGCTGCTGAGAAGAAAATTAAAGAATTAGCAGATAAGATTCGCCAATTTGAGTCGGAAGAGGATGTAAAAGACATCATCCGTTTATTGAAAAATGATGTTGAACAGCAAAGTGATTACTTTGCAAAACCAGTAAATTTAAAAGAAAATAAATTATTTGCGATGCCAAACTACGGTTCGGGGATGTCACCATTCTATACAGTGCTTGCATTATGGGTAGGGGCACTTTTAATGGTTTCATTATTAACAGTAGAAGTACATGAGCCAGGCGCAAATTATAAGAGTCATGAGATTTACTTTGGACGTTTCTTAACGTTCTTAACGATAGGTCTTGCACAGGCATTTATTGTAGCGATGGGAGATATTTTCTTACTTGGTACGTATGTAGTTGATAAGTTTTGGTTTGTTTTATTCAGCTTATTTATTGGTGGGGTCTTTGTTTGTATCGTGTATTCACTTGTTTCTGTTTTTGGAAACGTTGGGAAATCGATGGCAATCATTCTACTCGTACTACAGGTGGCTGGATCGGGTGGAACATTCCCAATTCAAATGCTTCCAAAATTCTTCCAAACAATTTATCCATTCTTACCGTTCACATATGCAATTAGTGCGATTCGTGAAACAGTGGGCGGAATGCTTTGGGATATTGTGATAAGAGATCTTCTCGTATTGAGTGCCTTTGTGGTAATTATGCTTGTACTTGCACTCGTACTGAAAACACCGATTAATAAATCGAGTGAAAAATTCGTTGAGAATGCAAAAGGAAGTAAAATCATTCATTAAAAATAAGAGGTTCCTACTGAAAACGGTAGGAACCTTTTTGTTTAATCAAATTTTAATTTCTTTAACGCTTCTGCAAGTGCATTATTTAATGGCTCTTCTTCTTTTTGTTGCTGTTTCATATATTTTTGAACGTCGCGTTTATCTGCTTTATTACCTGATTCTTTCTTACGACGTTCTTGGAAAGTGGATAACTTTTCACGATATCCGCACTTACACGCGAAAATTTGGCCAGCACCTTCACCACGTAGTTCTAATTTTTTCTTACATTGTGGGCAACGGGCATTTGTCGTACGAGATACATTTTTACGATGTCCACATTCGCGGTCTTGGCATACGAGCATTTTGCCTTTTTTACCGTTTACTTCAAGCATTGGTTTACCGCAGTCTGGACAAGACTTCGTTGAAATGTTGTCATGTTTATACTTTTTATTGCTCGCTTTAATTTCAGTAACAATTTCTTTCGTATAGCTTTTCATTTCAGCAATGAATACTTCTTTTTTTAATTTACCTTTTGCGATCGCTTCAAGTTTTTGCTCCCATTCACCAGTTAGTGTAGGAGATTTTAGTTCTTCCGGTACTAAATCAAGTAGCTGACGGCCTTTTGATGTAATGTGAATATCTTTACCACGTTTTTCAATTAAGAATGAATTGAATAGCTTGTCGATAATATCAGCTCGTGTGGCTACAGTACCTAATCCACCAGTTGACTTTAATGTGTCAGCAAGTTGTTTATTTTGTGTATCCATGTATTTTGTTGGGTTTTCCATCGCTGAAAGTAATGTTGCTTCATTAAAGCGTGCAGGTGGTTTTGTTTGACCCGATGTTTGTGCAATTAGTTTGACGTTTAATGTATCGCCTTTTTCAATACGAGGTAAAATTTGCTCTTTTAAATCTTCACCTGCATCATCATCCTCAAATCTGTTTTCATATACTTCTTTCCAACCAGAATGTAGAATTGTTTTACCGCGTGCGACGAATGTTTCATCACCAATTTTTGTGCGTAATGTTAGTTGTTCATATTCGAAGGCTGGGAATAAAACTGCTAAGAAGCGCTTTACCACTAAATCGTAAATTTTGCGTTCCTTATCTGTGAAAGCTGAGAAATTCACATAGCTTTCCGTTGGGATAATTGCGTGATGATCGCTTACCTTACTATCATCAACAAATGCCTTAGAAACTTTTATAGATTTATTTAAAACCTTATGAGCTAAAGGACGATATTCTCCTACTCCACACGCTTTTAGACGTTCTGGAAGTGTTCCGACAATATCGGATGAGATATAACGTGAATCTGTACGAGGATACGTTAATACTTTGTGCTGCTCATACAATTTTTGCATAATATTTAGCGTTTCTTTTGCAGAGTAACCAAAAATTTTATTCGCATCACGTTGTAGCTCTGTTAAATCATAAAGACCAGGAGCAAATGATTTTTTCTGCTTTTTCTCAATGTCAACGACAGTAGCATTGTGCTTGTCGAGTTTTTTCACAACGGCATCGACTTTCTCTTTATTAAAGCTACGACTATTGCCTTTCGCATCTTGCCAAGTTAGCTTTAATTTGCTAGCTGTTTGAGCTTCAATACCATAGTATGTTTGTGCTTTGAAGTTTTTTATTTCATCTTCACGACCTGCAATGATAGCCACAGTAGGTGTTTGTACACGACCACAGTTTAGTTGAGCATTAAACCTTGTAGTTAATGCACGTGTTGCATTTAGGCCGATGTACCAGTCAGCTTCTGAACGAGCGACAGCTGAAGCGTATAAATTGTCATATGCTTTACCTGGTTTTAAGTTTGCGAATCCGTCTTTGATTGCTTTATCGGTAACAGATGAAATCCATAGACGTTTGATAGGTTTATTAATTTTAACTTTATCAATAATCCACCGGGCGACTAATTCCCCCTCGCGACCTGCGTCTGTAGCTACAATAATTTCATTTACATCTTTTCTAATTAGTTGGCTTTTAACGGCATTAAACTGTTTGCCAGTTTGCTTAATCACTGTTAATTTCAAACGTTCAGGTAGCATTGGTAAATCTTCTAGATTCCACTTTTTGTATTTTATATCATAGCTTTCTGGGTCTGCTAATGTAACGAGATGCCCTAAAGCCCAAGTAACGATATATTTATTACCTTCAAGATAACCGTTACCTTTTTTATCACACTGTAGTACACGTGCAATATCACGTGCGACAGAAGGTTTCTCAGCAATTACAACACTTTTTGCCATATTTAAAACATCCTTTCAAATTTCCATAAGTTAAATATAGCATACATCCTTTTTTGATTCAGTTATGTTGAAGATTCTAACCTTTTGTTAGTCATTAAATACTCTACATCTTTGAATAGTAGGGGGATGTTTTTCGTTTTTATGGAAAAGTATCAAAGCGTGTTGTGGCGAAGTGGTGGAAGTGATAAAAGATGATGTGCCAAAATATCTTTCTAAATATAAAGATAAAAAATATACAAACTTGTTATTTTATTAGAATAAGAGTAGACTCTGAATTAGATGAATAAGAACACATGGGAGTTTGCGGATGCAGACTGAGAGTACGACTAATCTGTCGTTGACCATTAGAACCTGTTGGATAATGCCAGCGTAGGGAGAGTGTAACAGCACATGTTCAGGCACTTTGCATACGCAAAGTGTCTTTTTGTGTATCTCCCACTATTAAGTTAGGAGATGAAGAGAATGAATATACAAGAAATCGCAAAAGTAGTGGAAACAGTAAGAGGGGCTAATCCTCTTGTGCATAATATTACAAATGTCGTTGTGACAAACTTTACAGCCAATGGCTTACTTGCATTAGGAGCATCACCTGTGATGGCGTATGCAAAAGAAGAAGTGGCAGAAATGGCTAGCATTGCAGGAGCGCTCGTTCTAAATATGGGTACGCTTCGTCCTGAAGAAGTGGAAGCGATGCTCATTGCTGGAAAATCTGCAAATACACATCATGTACCAGTATTATTTGATCCAGTTGGCGCAGGGGCTACTTCTTATCGAACAGAAGTAGCAAGATATATTCCGAGTGAAGTGAAATTAGCAATGCTTCGCGGAAATGCAGCGGAAATTGCCAATGTAATTAATGAGAAATGGGAAATTAAAGGCGTCGATGCTGGAACTGGAAACGGTGATGTTGTAGGAATTGCGAAACAAGCAGCGGATGAACTAGATACAGTGGTGGTGATTACTGGAAAAGAAGACGTTGTAACAGATGGTGAGCGAACAGTTATCATTCGTAACGGCCATCCGATTTTAACGAAAGTTACAGGAACAGGCTGTTTATTAACTTCTGTAATGGGAGCATTCGCAGCAGTTGAAAAAGATTATGTGAAAGCGGCAGTTGCTGCATTAACATTTTATGGTGTAGCAGCAGAAATCGCTGCAAGTAAAACGGTAGAGCAAGGCCCAGGGAGTTTCCAAATTGAATTTTTGAATCAGCTAGCTAATGTTACTGCAAATGACGTTGAACAATATGGAGAAGTGGAAGGGGTTCGCTAAGGGGGGATGAGAGAAATGCCACGCATAGATAGACAACAAATATCTAAGTTATTACAAGTCTATTTTATTATGGGAAGTAATAACTGCCAAAAGGATCCACTGCAAGTTACGAAAGAAGCGCTAGATGGTGGAGTGACCCTTTTTCAATTTCGTGAAAAAGGTGAAGGAGCTTTAGCTGGAGAAGAACGAGTGCATTTTGCTAAGCAGCTACAAATGCTTTGTAAAGAATATGATGTACCTTTTATCGTGAATGATGATGTGGAATTAGCAATTGAATTAGATGCAGATGGTGTTCATGTCGGCCAAGATGATGAAGGAATTACATCCGTTCGTGAAAAAATGGGAGATAAAATTGTTGGGGTATCTGCCCATACGATAGAAGAAGCGCGTTTTGCGATTGCAAACGGAGCGGATTATTTAGGAGTAGGGCCTATCTTTCCAACAAGCACGAAAAAGGATACAAAAGCAGTACAAGGAACGAAGGGGTTGCGTCATTTTAGAGAGTCAGGAATTACGATCCCAATTGTTGGGATTGGTGGAATTACAACTGAAAACGCCGCTTCTGTTATAGAGGCAGGGGCAGATGGAGTGTCCATTATTTCAGCGATAAGTTTAGCAGATTCACCTTATGAAAGTACGAAGAAACTTATGGAACAAGTAAATAAATAAGAAAGAGAAAGCAGCTTAAAAAGAAATAAGCTGCTTTTCTTATATAATAATGAGCTATTTTGAGAGCGCGAGTGTCATTTTAATACATATATGAAATTGTATATCATTATATTATTCCTTTTTATGGAAATGCAAAAAATGGTATGATATAATCGGTTTATTAAAACTGATTATTCTATCTTTTTTGAAAAAAGGTGATTGCCAAGATGACAAAAATTATAGTAACACCAGAGAAATTATATCAGTTAGCAAAGAAGATACAGGAGTTTGCTTACTTTATCGAACAAACAGATGGACAACTTCGAAGTTCGTATGCCCAAATACAATGGGAAGTAAAGGTAAGGAGTCGGATTGAACATGAAATGCAACAAGCTTCTACTGTGGCTAAAAATATTAGTAAGCAATATTATGAGCTCGGAGATAAACTAAGACAGAAGGCTGAAGAGTTTGAGAAAGCAGATAGAGAAGGGGCACTTTCACAGCAGAAAAGTAAGGGCATTTCTAATTTAAATGCAGATAATGCGTTAGGTTTAGGGAAATTATATAAAACATTAAGTGGTGCCTACTATAAAGTGATTATACCTGGATATGGTTCAATTGCGAAAGGCTTAAAGATAAAGCCGGATGCTGTGAAGGGAAAAACATACTTATATGGGCAAAAAAGACCATTTACTGGATTTTCAGATGGAGGAAAATTAAAGAAAAGTGCAGGTTTTTTTCTAAAAATAGTAGATAGGCAGTATTTAGGGTGGAAGAAAACATCTGGTTTAAATGGGACAAGATATAACTATGATAATACAAAAGTAGGAAAATATTATAGTTTGGGAAATGGTGTGAAAGGTGCGTTAAAAGAAAGCTTTGATGTAACGAGTCTGTTTAAAAAAGGTAAAAGTGTAGAAGCGATAAAAAATATTATGAAAGGGAAAGGTTTATTTGGGACCTTATTAACTGTAGGTGGTACAACAAAAGAATATTTGTCTAATGGAAAAGGCTTACTAAGTACTGAATATGCATCTGCACTTACTGTGGATTTAGGCAGGGCAGCCGTATCTGTAGCTGCTGGGGCAGCTGCAACTGCAGCATCAGGGGCCTTGATGGGGGCAACAATTGGCTCTGTAATTCCAGGGGTTGGAACAGCAGTTGGTTTCTTGGTTGGTTTAGGTGCCAGTTACATCCTATCTTCTGGAGGGGTAGGAAACTTTATAGATAATACTGTTAAAAAAGGAGTAAATGATTTTCTAAAAGGTTCATCAGCAGTTATAAAAAATGTTGGAAATTCGATTTCAGATAAAGTAAAAGGAATTGGAAATTCAATTGGAAAATCCGTAATCTCAATCTTCTCTTGAAAGATTTATATAACGTATATAGGGAAGTGAAAATTTGAACACAAAAAAAGATATAAGGCTATATAAAGGGATTTATTATAGTGTTTTTTTTCCGTTCGTTTTTGGGTGTGCATGTTTAGTGACATGGCCGGATAGTATGTTATATGTTATTTCTGGCTTGCTTTTAAACTTTTTGTTAGCTGTACTTTCTTATGTATTTAAGTGGGAGAAGTATTTAGGCTGGCGAATTTATTTTGGTATTATTCAGTTTGATTTATCTTGCATATTTACTTTGATGGCAACGTGGTATAGATGGGGAAGTATGTGGGAAATTGGTGTTGGAATGGTAGGGTGTTTTCTGATATGTAAAATAATAGGTTATAAATTCCGGGGAATTATTTTAAAAGAAGCAATAAATCCTAAAACAGTAATTGGAAAAATTATTTATGGATTAGGTTTTTTAGGGGGGGGAACTGCAGGGTTTGCGGGACATTTTTTAAATACAGAGCTGCAGGGAAGATATGGAGAACATGTAGGCGGTGGAATTGTATTAGGAATATTATCGGTGGGACTTTTATTACTCTCAATGTTTTTTCAAGCTACACATTATAAAATTGATCATCCGAATTTTGATGCTTTTGGAAAGGGCAATCCAAAATTTAATGGGTTTTAATTTAGGGGGGGAGAAATTTGATTAAGCATGACATTATAAAAATAGATGATGCATTAAAAAGTAATCCAGATAATATAGAAGAAATTGTACAGCAATTATTCGAAGGGGATTCAGTGGAGAATCAGTCTTTAAGACCAGAGGTTGTGCGAGAAGTTAATTATCTATATGAAAATGTATGGATGGGTTTATTTTGGTATTTACACCGATACACAGGGGAATGGATTCAAGCAGAACCGTTAGTAGAAGAATTAAATGAAAAAGTTCAAGAGGCTGAATCATTAGAAGAAGCGGCAACAAATGCGATATATATATTACAGTCATGGGGAGAACAAGTAGTATTTGACTTTATGGGAACGCTCTGCATGCTAGAAGCAGATTTGGTGACAAGAGACGGAGAAATAGATGAATTATTACATATTATTCGAACTTTTGAAGGTAGTTATTCAGGGTATGTGAGAGAAAGAGAAAAACAGCTTGTAATGGCAGTAGATGAAGATATTCAGCCAGGTATGGGGTATTATATTGCACAACCAATTATTCAAGAGGCACCTGCTTTTGCTGTTTGGGTTCAAGCGGTTTTACAAGTTGCCTTAGACCAAAGAAGAGGTCTAATTAAAGACGCTCTTAGTTCTATATCTTTTAAAAGAGGCAGCTATGAAGAATTTATATTGAAAATCTCAATGGCAATTCAAGGAGTCATTGAAGATACAGCTTTATTATGTGGTTATATTGCGGTAAAGGTTTTTCAATTACAAAGGTACTATACATTTCATATTTGATGTATGTAGTTTTTACAGAAGTAAGGGTTTTAGCAGGAATTTTGGTGCATTAATATTCTTATCTTACATTTTTTTTGGAAAACAAGGCGGTGAAGTGAGAGATTGATGTTCAACAAAATTTTAATTCATGAGATAGAAATAGTCAGGGGAAGCAATTCCACGGATTAAAGTTTTACTTTTCAGCATAAAAACATTGGTGCCGCTCAAACTAACGTGTATGAACATATATTGTTTCGGAGGCGACAACATGATTTCTTTACAAGACATTATAGCTGCTCATGAGAAAATGAAAGGCATTGTACATATGACACCACTAGATTATTCAAGTACATTTAGTGAATTATCAAAGAATGAAGTGTATTTAAAACTGGAAAATTTGCAAAAGACGGGTTCTTTTAAGGTGCGTGGTTCTTATAATAAGATGGTTTCTCTTGATAAAGGTGAAATGGAGAATGGAGTCATTGCTGCGTCAGCTGGAAATCATGCTCAAGGAGTCGCCTATTCTAGTAATATGCTTGGCATTCCTTGCACGATTGTGATGCCAAAAGGTGCACCGCTTAGTAAAGTGTTGGCGACGAAGCGATATGGTGCACATGTGGAATTACAAGGGGATGTATTTGATGATGCTTTAGCTTATGCGCTAGACTTGAAAGAACAAACGGGAGCGAAATTTGTTCATCCGTTTGATGATGAAGCGGTGATTGCGGGTCAGGGTACCGTAGGCTTAGAAATCTTGCAGCAGCTTGATGATGTAGAAGCTGTTATTTGTCCTATTGGAGGCGGGGGCTTAATCGCAGGTGTTGCGATGGCGATTAAAGAGCAAAAGCCATCGGTGAAAATATATGGTGTACAAGCACTTGCCTGTCCAGGTATGAAGCAATCTATCGAAGAAAAGAAAGTAATTACAGTAGAATCTTCACCAACTATGGCAGATGGAATCGCGGTGAAAAGGCCAGGAGAGCATACTTTTCAGCTTGTAGAGCGTTACGTAGATGGTATTTTTTGTGTGGATGAAATGGAAATAGCGCGAACGATGCTAATGCTACTTGAACGCAATAAGCTATTAGTAGAGGGATCGGGTGCTAGTTCATTAGCGGCTTTACTTTATCAAAAAGTACCTGTGAAAGAGAAGAAAGTTGTGTCAATATTAAGCGGAGGTAATGTCGACGTAAACTTCATTACTCGTATTATTGAACATGGAATGGTTGAAGCAGGGCGATTCGTTCATATTGCAACGATGATTAAAGATAAACCAGGACATTTGCAACACTTACTGGAAATTGTAACAAGTTTTGAAGCAAACGTGTTGCATATTCATTTAGAGCGGATTGGAACAAAGGTATTCCCAGGTTATGCGCAGCTTCATTTATCGCTAGAGACGAAGGATAAAAATCATATTGAAGAAGTATTAAGTGGGATAGAAAAGAAAGGGTATAACGTAGAAATTATTGAATGAAAAATTTAAACAAACGTTTGATTAAATGAAAAAGCACAAACTTTATTCGAAAAAAATTTGTGCTTTTATATGTTAAAACATAATTGAAATGAGTAGCATTCCAATTCCGATGGAGGTAAATGTTGCAACCAAACCAGGAATCATAAAACTATGATTTAATACATATTTACCAATACGTGTTGTTCCTGTGCGATCAAAGTTAATCGCAGCAACAATTGTTCCGTAGTTCGGAATGAAGAAATATCCGTTTACTGCAGGAAACATCGCAATAAGAAGTGCTGGTGAAATACCAAGTGATAATCCAAGTGGCACTAACGCACGTACTGTTGCTGCCTGACTATACAGTAAAATAGATAGAATAAATAATGCAATAGCGAATAACCATGGTGCACTTGTTACTAAGTGTTGAATCGATCCTTGAATCGTATTTAAGTTTCCGTTGAAGAATGTGTCTCCCATCCAAGCGATACCGAAGATTGCAACAACAGCTGTAGCGCCTGCTTTAAAGACATTACCAGATACAATGCTTTCTACATTTGGTTTACAGAAGATAATAATAAGAGCAGCAATTGTAAGCATAACCATTTCAATTGTATTTGGCATTGAAAGACGAACTAATTTTCCATCTACCATCCATCCTGGACGAAGTGCTTCGAATGAACCAAGAAGGACAACAAAAAGTGTAGCGAATAAGAAAAGAATAACAGATAACTTGGCACCTTTTGCACCGATAAATTCTTTCTTTTCTTCAAGTTTCGGAATCATGCCTTCTTTCAATCGTTTTAAGTATTCTGGGTCTTCATTTAACTCTTTACCCATTTTGCTTGCAACGAAAGCAGCTAGCATGCAAGCGATAAAAGTAGAAGGAATACTTACTTTTAAAATATCTAACAATGTAATTTTATAATCAGCTAGCATCGCTAATAGGGCCACAGTTGCAGCTGAGATTGGGCTTGCTGTGATTGCCTGTTGTGAAGCGATTACGGCAATGGACATTGGGCGTTCCGGTCTAATTCCTGACTCTCGTGATACTTCTGCGATAACAGGAAGTACAGAATAGGCAACGTGACCAGTTCCAGCACATAACGTAAATAAATAAGTTACAATAGGAGCAAAGAATGTAATGCGCTTTGGATTTTTACGTAGTGCTTTTTCTGCAAGATGGACAAGATAATCCATTCCACCCGCAGCTTGCAGGGCACCCGCAGCTGTAATGACTGCTAAAATCATCAGCATAACGTCAATAGGAGGAGCTGTTGGTTGTAAGTGGAAGACAAATACGAGTATTGCCATACCAACTCCGCCCATTACTCCTAGTCCAACTCCACCAAGGCGTGCACCGATAAAAATACAGAGAAGCAAGGTAAGAAATTGTAGCCAAAACATGATAAACTACCTCCGAAATTCATATGGTAAGATATTTTTGAATAATTTAAATTCAACTGATAATTATTAAATTAAACAAAGAGAAAGTTGTTATATAAACCTTTTTTATTATATAACACGTAAAAAGTAACATTCACTACATTTTGTGACATTATTTCAAGAAAATTAAGTGTAAAGTGATGAAAAAATGTGATTTGTTTGTTTGAAAAAATAAATCATGCTACAATGAAAACGAATTAAAACCGGGGAGCCAATTGGCTGAGAGGATGTAAGTGAGCATCGACCCTCAACCTGATCTGGATAATGCCAGCGTAGGGAGTTACTTAAAGTGATGTAAGCAGATGTTATTGTATAATAACTTGCATGCAAGGCTTTCCTACGTATTTCGTGGGAAAGCCTTTTCTTTTTACAAAACATATTTTGCAAGGGGGATTTTAGTATGTCACAACAAGTTACCATTTCATTTTCAGTCGTACCACAAGCAAAAACGAAAGATGTGTATGCCGTTGTTGATAAAGCAATTGAAGTCGTACAACAATCTGGTGTTCGTTATGAAGTAGGTGCGATGGAAACAACGCTAGAAGGAGAATTAGATGTGCTTCTCGACGTGATCAAACGTGCACAACAAGCTTGTGTTGATGCTGGGGCAGAAGAAGTGATTACGTCTATTAAAATTCATTATCGTCCAAGCACTGGTGTAACGATTGATGAGAAAGTTTGGAAGTACCGTGATGAATATGAAAAACCAGAAACGATCTAATATAACAATTACAGCGCTTTGGCTAATCCTTCTCATTGCCATATGGGAAGGATCTGTTTCATTATTTCAAATTGAACAGTGGATTTTGCCTAAACCTTCTGCTATTGTACAGGAACTGATTGGAATGAAGGATTTATTACTACCAAATATAATACAAACATTGCAAGAAGTTATCATCGGATTATTCTTTGCGATTTTACTTGGAACGAGTATTGCAATTATTATGGACGTTATTCCATTGTTTCGTTTGTTAATTAATCCGTTACTCGTTATTTCACAAACCATTCCGATTGTCGTGCTAGCACCTTTATTTATTATTTGGTTTGGATATGGCATGCTTCCAAAGGTGATGGTCGTTATTCTTGTTTGTTTCTTTCCAATTGCTCTTAGTATTTTAGAAGGTTTTCAAACAGTAGATAAAAATATGCTCAAGTTACTACAAACAATGCGAGCGTCGAAATGGCAAATCTATCAGAAGGTAAAATTCCCAGCTGTGCTCCCGTATTTTTTCTCAGGACTAAAAATAGCTGTTACATATAGTGTGATGGGAGCAATTATTGGGGAGTGGCTTGGTGCGAGTGAAGGATTAGGTGTCATGCTTACGCGTGCAACAAAATCCTTTTTAACAGCTCGTGTATTTGGTATCGCAGCAATTATTGTCATGGTCACATTGTTCTTGTATTTTATTGTAGAATTTATGGCAAGACTAACAGCACCATGGATATACAGAAAGGACGGCAGAAAATGAAAAAAGGTTTGAAAGTTATGCTAGCCGCAATACTTGCAGTTGGTGTTGTCGGTTGTAATGCAGCGAAGAAAGAAGAGAGTACAGATAAGGAAAAGAAAGTAAAAGTTGTTTTGGACTGGTTTCCAAATACAAACCATACTGGTTTATATGTAGCAAAGACGAAAGACTACTATAAAAAGCAAGGTTTAGATGTAGAAATTATTCAGCCTGGTGATAACGTATCGGTAGAGCAAATGATTGCATCAGGAAAAGCGGATTTCGGTGTGAGTTATCAAGAAAATGTAACATCAGCTCGTGTTGAAGGAATACCAGTTGTTTCGATTGGAGCAATTATTCAACATAACACATCTGCATTTGCATCGTTGAAAAAAGATAATATTACTTCTCCGAAAGATTTTGAAGGAAAGCGTTATGGGGGTTGGGGAGCGCCAGCAGAAGAAGCAACACTGAAAACAATTATGAATAAACATCAAGCTGATTTTAATAAAGTAGAAAAGATCGTTCTTGGACAAACAGATTTCTTTAAATCAATTGGTAGAGATGCAGATTTTGAATGGATTTATTATGGCTGGGACGGTATTGAAGCAAAACGACAAGGAAAAGAATTAAATACAATCATGGTAAAAGATCTAGATCCAGCATTAGATTTCTATAGCCCTGTCATTATCACAAGTGAAAAGAACACAAAACAAAATAAGGATTTTGTGAAAAAATTCATGAACGCAACGGCAGAGGGATATAACTTTGCAATTAAAGAGCCAAAAGAAGCAGCTGATATTTTAATAAAAAATGTACCGGACATTAATAAAGAGTTAGTACAAGAGAGTCAAAAGTGGTTAAGCACGAAGTATCAAGATGATGCGAAAGCATGGGGAGTACAGAAGGAAGAAGTTTGGACGAATTACATGAATTTCTTACACGATAATAAAGTGATTAAAAAGAAAATTGATGTAAAAGATGCATTTACAAATGAATTCCTTCCAAGTGAAAAATGAGCGGATTACAAATAAAAGATGTTGTGAAAGCATTTGATGGAAAAAATGTACTAGAAAAGATTAGCGCTTCTATACAAGAAGGTGAGTTTGTCTCATTTGTAGGCCCAAGTGGTTGCGGGAAAAGTACGTTATTAAATCTGATTGCGAGCGTTGAAGAGGCGACTAGTGGTCAGGTAATTTACAACGATACTCTTGTTCAAAAACAGGATATTGTAAGCTATATGCCGCAGCAAGATCTATTGCTTCCGTGGCGCTCAGCACTACAAAACATTGTTCTTCCATTAGAAATTGATGGGAAGCCAAAGAAAGAGCGACTTGCAGAAGGAATGGAAGCCTTGCAGCAGTTTGGTTTAGCTGAATATGCAAATCATCATCCAGATGCATTGTCTGGTGGTATGCGTCAGCGGATTAGTTTTCTTCGTACTTATTTATGTGAAAAGCCGATTATGTTACTTGATGAACCGTTTGGTAAGTTAGATGCATTTACAAAAATGGAAGTGCATCATTGGCTTTTAGATTCATGGCATCAAGAGAAGCAAACGATTGTAATGGTAACGCATGACTTAGATGAAGCGATTCTGTTATCTGATCGTGTATTCATTATGTCACAAAGACCAGCAACAATTGTAGGTGAGGTGAAGGTTAATTTACCTCGTCCTCGAACGATGGATATGTTAACATCCCTTGAGTTAAAAGAAGATAAAGCAGAGATTTTAGGGATATTAGCTCCTTATATGCGGAAGTAAAAAAAGCCTCTTAACAATTTTTGGTATAATGATTGTTAAGAGGCTTTTTGTATGGAGGAGATATGATGGATAAAACAATTCAACAAATGATAGATGAATTAAACGTAAATAGTGTAGAAGAGATAAAGCCGCAATTGAAGAACAAGATTAGCATGATGCAGCTTGGTTTGGTGGAAGATTCCGATGTAACAGCAGAAGAAGTGGAAAAGCTAGTTGACTTTATGAAATTACGTAACGAATTTTTAGAAGAAACACCAGAATTGACGGGGAATTTTTTAGTAGGGAAATTCGAGCAGATATTCGATGAATTTACAGATTCTATGATTCAAAAAGGATACGTAGAGCATGCGATGTCTTTCGTAACAGATTTATTAAAATGTATGGACGCAAGAGCGGAGTTAGCCAAAATTATGCTGCTTCGTAAGAAATATGATGAATTTGATACGAAAGATACGTTTTATGAATTGAAAAATACTTTTTATCGAATGATGAATAAGCAAGCAAGAGGAAATCTTCATCGAGAAATGTTTCTTGTAACTGGATGTATACATACAATTCTGTTTGATTTAGAAGAACAATCACAAGAACATGGCCGAGGAGTTATCAGCTGTTTAACAGATTATACAACAGGTGAACAGAAGTCGGTAAAACAATTTGAGGAAGAAGAGCACGTTCCAGAAGTAAAGAAGATAGCAAGTAAAGAGTATGGAGTAGAATTGCAGAGAAGAATCCATATGTGGAAATCATTAACTTTTGATTTTACAAGTCCATATGTAATGGAGAAAATGTATGAAGAAATTTTTAGTGAAAAAGAGGAACAAACAGATTTATAACGAATAAAATATAAGAGCATGGTATATGCTTGTTATAGAACAATAATGATTTACAAAGGAGTGAAAGGATAAAATGACTTTATCAACTGTTCTTCAAATGGTTTTAGCTTGATATGGGAGGAGTCTGCCCATTTTTAAAGTTTAGGCCAAATTGAAGACAGCAGGTAAAGAACCTTAATCCTTTTTTACGATAATAAAGTGAAATTGTAATGGGTAAGGTGTATTCACCTTACCCATTTTTTCATGTATACACAATTAAATAAGATCTTTATTTTGCTGTTCTCTCTATTTGGCTTGTTAGTTATAAAGAAAAGGAGAGAACAAAAATGAGCGTATTAACAGTAGAAAATCTTATGCATACGTATGGAGATAAAACCATTTTATATAATGCTTGTTTTCGATTATTACAAGGGGAGCATGTTGGACTTGTTGGAAATAATGGTGCAGGAAAGTCAACATTGCTTCGGCTGTTAACAGGAGAAATTTTGCCTGATGCTGGAACGATTGAATGGTTTCCACATGTGAAGATCGGTTTCTTACAGCAACATATTGATTTACAAGAGGGAACAACGATTGAAGAATATTTACAAAGCGCTTTTTCTCATCTTTATGAAATTGAACGTGAAATGGTAACACTTGCTGAAAAGATGGGAAAGGAAACGGAGTTAGAAAAGTTATTAGTGAAATATGGAGAATTACAAAATATATTGGAAGGCTCAAATTTTTATCAAGTTCATACAAAAATAGAAGAAGTAGCAGCTGGCTTAGGTTTATTAGACTTAGGTATAAAAAAAGATGTTTCAAAACTAAGTGGCGGCCAGCGTACAAAGTTATTACTTGGAAAGCTTCTTTTAGAGAAACCACATGTCTTATTGCTGGATGAGCCAACGAATTATTTAGACACAGTTCATATTGATTGGTTAAGGGCATATTTACAAGCGTATGAGCATGCTTACATTGTCGTTTCACACGATGAATCATTTTTAAATCACATTACAAATGTTATTTATCATTTAGAAGGGCAAACAATAAAGCGATACGCAGGAAATTATGAAAGGTTTTTAGAAAGCTACCAACTTCAGAAGCAACAATTACAAGTAGCTTATACAAGACAGCAAAAAGACATTGCAAATTTAGAGAGTTTTATCCAAAAAAATAAAATTCGAAAAGCGAAACAAGCAAAAAGTCGTGAAAAGGTATTGGAGAAAATAAAAAAGGTTGAAAAGCCTAACGATGTAACAAAGCCGTATTTTCATTTCAGCATTCACACTGAGCCTGTGAGCCGTATATTACAAGCAAAACAGATTCAAATTGGTTATGCGGAACCATTATTTTCATCTTTTAATTTACAAGTGAAAAGAGGCGAAAAGATTGCAATTGTTGGTCATAATGGAATTGGAAAAACAACAATGTTAAAAACGTTACTAGGGCAACTAGAACCATTAAGCGGAGCAGTTCATATTGGAGAGAGAGTACAGCCTGCATATTTTGCGCAAGAAGATTTTGCAGCTGAAATTACACCACTTGGGCAAGTATGGTCAAGGCGTCCGGATATGACGCAAAAAGAAATTCGGCAATCTTTAGCACGATGTGGGTTAAAGGCAGATCATATTCGGCAATCTCTATGTTCTTTAAGTGGCGGAGAACAGACAAAAGTACGTTTATGTGAGCTGATGCTAATGAAAAGCAATTTTTTAATTTTAGATGAACCAACGAATCATTTAGATATATATGCGAAAGAGGCATTAAAGGAAGCATTAGAGCAATACACGGGAACGATTTTACTTGTTTCTCATGAACCTTCTTTTTATGAGTCTTGGGTGACTCGAGTTTGGAATCTGGAGGAAATGGATGTTACTAAAAGATAAGAGGGAAATTTATTTGGAAGTGTAATGGGTGAGGGATAGATTATTTTAGTGAGAAATTATGAAAGCAGCTACGTGTTACGTGGCTGCTTTCGTATTATTTACTGGTTTACTTGTAATCGTTCTTGGATGAATAGTAGCAATTTAACAATGCTATCTTCCGTATAAATGTCAAATTTTTGTCGATGAAATTCACCATGTTCGTGATAAAAAATCAGTTCACCTTTCCCAGCAACTTCGTTTATTAACATATGAAAACTAAGTGGTGTTGCTACAATTGATCCATTATCATCTCTTAAAAGAATTTGGCAGAGCGTTTTTTGTTGTGCAACCTCATATAAAAAATCGTAATGAAAGGATTGGGCTAGCTTTTCTATCTGGGATAATAGTAGAGTTTGTATAGCATGATTTTCGTGCATACAATGTAACCTCTTTTCGTTTGTATGTATAAAGTATTTACTGTTATTTAGTATATTAATTCTGAGTATCATTTGTATACCATATTGTGGTACCATTTAAAATTTTCATGTAAAATAATAGTAAAAATATGTAAGGGGGGATTATGTGGGTTTTGTGATAGCAACATTATTATTTTTAGTATTAATTGGAATGATTGCCAAATCGATCAAGAAAAATAAACGAAAAGTAAATCTTTATAAAACAGGTAATGGTGATAGTACTGCTTCTACACCAGTATTCTTTGCAGGATCAGATAATGATAGTTCACATGATTGCGGAAGTTCTTTTGGAGGCGATAGCGGTTTTTCAGGCGGTGACGGCGGTAGCTGTGGCGGCGGTGGAGATTAAGGAGAAGCGCTCTTTATGGGCGTATTTCTTTTTAAACAAACGTTTGATTAGTGGACTTGAACTCGTATAGAATCAGCTAAACAAACGTTTGATTAGTTGCCGGTGGAGTATGTATTGTCAAACTTGGTTTTAAGATTGGAGTTATTCATACACCTCGAATCTGGTTTGAAAATACATTTTCCTAAATAAGGAATATAGCCTCTTGTAATAGAGGTTTTATATTTGTTATTATTAGACTGAACGGTCGGTTTTGTGAGGTGTGAACATGAGAAAGAGTGCAGAAGAGATAAAAAAGGAAATAGCGTACCAAGCGGAAGAGTTATTTTCACAAAAAGGATACGCTGCAACATCTATGGAAGACATTTGCGAAATTACAGAACGTAGTAAAGGTAGCATTTATTATCATTTTAAAAGTAAGGAAGAATTATTTTTATTCGTGGTAAGACAACATACGTATGATTGGCTTGAAAAGTGGAATGAAAAAGAAAAACAGTATCATACGAGTACCGAGAAATTATATGGACTTGCAGAGTACCATGTAGAGGATACACAGCATCCTATTTTTAGTGCAGTTGAAGAGTTTTCCATGAGTCAAGTTGTAAGCAAAGAGATTTTAGATGAAATGCTTGTTCTAGCAAGAGAATCATATGGTGTTTTTGAGAAATTAATTGAAGAAGGCATAAAATCTGGAGAATTCCGTCAAGGAGATATCCGGGATCTTATGTATATTGTGAATGGTTTACTATCTGGGCTTGGTGTACTTTACTACGAGTTAGATTCTGTAGAAATGAAGCGAATTTACAAAAAAGCAATTGATGTATTATTACAAGGACTGGCAGCTGAATCATAAATCAGCAGCTTTTCTTTCATATTAATTTAGACTGAACGGTCGGTTTATAAAGGGAGGAATAACATGAAAGAGTTATTTAAAAATCGGGCATTTATGCTTGTTATGGCGTCTGATATTTTACAGCAGTTTGCGATTTGGATTCGAAATATGGCATTGTTGTATTTCATTATGGAGCGAACAAATAATGATCCTGTTTCAGTTTCATTATTATCGGTTATGGAATATGCACCTATTTTTATTTTTTCATTCATTGGTGGTGCGCTAGCAGATCGTTGGAATCCTAAGAGAACGATGGTAGCTGGAGATATGCTAAGTATGTTATCCATTATAGGGATTATTTCACTGTTAAAAATGGATTATTGGCAGGCTATATTTTTTGCAACTCTTGTTTCAGCAATTGTTGGGCAATTTTCTCAGCCTTCATCGTCACGTATATTTAAACGTTACGTAGAAGAAAAACATGTTGCAAACGCAATTGCTATTAACCAAACGCTACAGTCGTTATTTCTAATTTTTGGTCCGGTTGTAGGTTCGATTGTATATACACAACTTGGATTGTTCGCATCACTATATAGTTTAATCGGCTTATTCGTGTTATCTGCTATTACTCTTTCATGTTTACCCAGATGGGTTGAAAAAGAGAGAACGGAGAGTATTTCATTATGGAATGATATAAAAGAGGGCTGGAGATATGTCCTTCAAACCCAAAATTTATGTATGATTACAATTACTTTTGCAATTATGGGTTTAGCAGTAGGGCTAACAAATCCATTAGAAATATTTCTTGTTATTGAACGATTAGGTATGGAAAAGGAGGCCGTTCAATATTTAGCAGGAGCTGACGGGATAGGTATGCTAATTGGAGGCGTCGTTGCACCAGTTTTTGCTTCAAAGGTACATCCGAAAAAAATGTTTGTGTTTGGTATGATTGTATTGGCTACGTCACTTCTAGTAGAAGGACTGTCTACATCATTTTGGGTTACTAGTTTGATGCGATTGGGAACGGGAATTTGCTTAGCTTGTGTTAACGTTGTTGTTGGAACGCTTATGATTCAGCTTGTACCAGAGAATATGGTAGGGCGTGTAAATGGTACGATTTTACCGCTTTTTATGGGAACTATGTTACTTGGAAATTCACTAGCTGGGGGATTAAAAGAAGCGACCTCACTTATTATTGTATTTTGTATAGCGATGTCACTTATTCTACTCGCGATTTTGCCAATTTTACGTATGAGAATAAATGAAGAAGCCAGAAATAAAAAAGAGGATACGAATCAAAAGGGGATTACGGATTCTTTGATGTAGGAATTTTACTGGAAAAGACGCCTTAGGCTCTTTTTTGTATGGGAATTTTTTGACAACTATATGTACCGAATATATACTGATGTTGTAAAAAGGATTTTACAGGTTAGGAGAAATGATGTGAAAAATCAAATTTGCGCATTACGCACTGAAAATAATATTTCACAAGGTGCATTAGCTGATAAATGTAAAGTATCAAGGCAGACAATAAATGCAATTGAAAATAATAAATATGATCCAAGTTTAGCCTTGGCATTTCGTTTAGCAGAAGTATTAGGGACGACGGTTGATCAATTATTTTTGTATAAGTAGTGAAAATTTTAGTGGTGAAAAGGTATCGATGGAATAAGAGAAAATGTCCCTTTCTGCATGCAGAAAGGGACATTTTCTCTTATAGTGTTTCTGATTTTGGAGTAGGTGGTGTAACAGAAGCCACATTTTCCGGTACGCGTGTTAGTATGAATCCGCCCAGTATAAATAAAATGATAATACTTAGTACACCAGCATTTGTTCTTCCAGTTAGCTGAGTTGTTACACCGACTAATAGGGGTCCCATAATAGCTGCGAACTTACCGAAAATATTATAGAATCCGAAGAATTCGTTTGCAGATTCTTTTGGTACCAACTTTGCAAAATAGGAGCGACTGAGTGCCTGAATCCCGCCCTGAGAAGTTGCAACTAACATTGCTAAAATCCAAAAGTCGAGAGTTGTTTTTAAGAAATAAGCATATATGCAAATAATGATATAAATAATAATACCGACATATATCATTTTCTTGTCTTTGAACGTTTCAGATAGTTTCCCATACAACAAGGCGAATGGACAAGCGACAATTTGTGTTACAAATAAAATAATAAGTAAGTTTGTCGCACTGATACCAAGGTCTGTGCCATAAGCTGTGGACATTGTAATAATTGTATCGACGCCATCAATGTAGAAGAAATAAGCAAGCAAGAACAAAAATACAGTGCGATATTGACGGATATTTTTAAAGGTATTAGCTAAGCGCTTAAAGCTCATTGTGATGGGTTTTGGGTGACGTTCAATATAATGCGTTTGTTCCACATTCTTGAGCATCGGAATCGTAAATAATCCCCACCAAAGAGCTGTAATTGCAAAGGAAATTTGACTGGCAATACCAACTGATAATGGGATTGTTCCTTTTTGAGCAAGGATAATTAGAGTCATGCATCCAATAAAAGGAATTGTACTTCCGATATAGCCTAATGCAAAACCCCGAGTCGAAATCCGAGTCATTCGATCTTCTGTTGTGATATCTATTAAAAATGCATCATAGAAAATGTTTGCTCCAGCAAATCCAACTAAGGCGAGCATATAGCAACCTAGTAGTAAATACCACTGTGAAGTTGGCACAACAGCTAGCATACTTGTAAATATAATACCGAGTCCAAAAAAGAATGTGAAAAAGCGCTTTTTAAATCCTTTATAATCGGCAATTGTACCGAGAATAGGGGCAAGGATAGAAATTAGAAGCGTAGCGAAAGAATTTGCATATCCCCAAAAAGCTGTTGAGGTCGCTCCGGACAGACCTGCTTCTTTTGCTGCAGCTTTGAAATAAATAGGAAATAGTGCAGTTGTAATGACGAGAGAATATACCGAGTTTGCCCAGTCATACAATATCCAGCTTTTTTCTTGCCTGGACATTTTCTTCATATAGTGTTCCTCCTTAAGTTTGTTCTAACAATAGTGTACAAAAATAAAAGTTGTAAAAAGAGAAACAGAGATAAGTTTTACGTAATTTTTACATATATACACATTTCTTTACAATTGAAGTAAATCCTCTATTACAGTTCCATCGGTTTCACCAAGGTGTAATCCGAGTAACCGTGCGATGGTAGGTCCTTCGTCAATGAGACGCATATAGGGAATAATCGTACCTTGACGAATGCCTTTTCCAGCAGCCATGAAGATGGTTTCATAGTTTGGTTTTATTGGAGAATAGCCATGTGCACCAAACGTGTATTTTTTACTAGGGGTTACATCTTTTTCCGTGATTTCCTTTATAAAGTCTCCTGTATAGTTTTGGGTGAAGTAATAGCCTTCACGTGCTTCAAGCATAAAAAGGCAATTTGCATCTGCACCGCGGTCTTTTGCATCTTCATCATGGAGTATAAATTCAATTCCATTTTGTTTATCTTGAAGGAGTTCGTCAAGAAGACGTCGGACAGTTTGTATAGTGTGGATATCATTTTTATCCTTTACATACACGTAAGCGGAGCCATCACAGCTTTGACAATAAGCTTTCCAATCTAGTAATTTTCCTTTTTTATTAACAGAGATGAGTCCCTTTTGATGAAAAAGAACGTTTAGTTGAATTGCTTTGTTTTCACTTAGAGCGCTATGATCACCAAGGGCGATAATGGTACATTCCTCGTATATGTTACTATCTTTCAATGCATGAATAATTTTTCCTAGTCTTTCATCGTGCCTATGGATAGCAGCCCTTGTTTCCTTAGAAGAAAATCCGTAATAATGCCTTTGTGTATCTAAATCTGTAAAATGAACAAACATAACATTAGGTTTTTTTGTTTGAATGGTGTACACAGCGGAAGCGAGAACGAAATCATCAAGTTCAGGTTGTGACAATCCGTTTCTAATATGGCCAAAACGATGATTTAAATCTAGTTGATACAATGGGCTGCCACTAAATAATGAAACCAGAATTTGATTTTGCCACGGTCTATTTGGAAAGATTTCAGGTAAATTGTAGTCAATCTTTGCTCTTCCGGTAACAGGCCATAAAAGGGCAGCAGTTGTTAAATTTGCTTTTCGTGCCTCGTCATATAATGTTGTTCCTTTAATAGAACGACGATACCAATGCCAATCTGGTGATTCCTTGCCGGGCTGAAGTAATGTATTATTTACAACACCATGTTTGTTAGGATAGTTACCAGTTACGATCGTGGCATGACTGGGATATGTTACAGAAGGATAAATGGCTTCTACTTTTTTTGCAATTGCACCTCGTTTGATTAAAGAACGAAAGTGAGGGAGCTCTTGTAATATAGGCAGATCTAAAGCTGATAAGCAGTCAAAAGATAAAACAATTACATGGTTTGTTAATGGCTTTTCCATTATATATCCCTCCTAATTATATATAATCTATTATCATATATTACTATTAATACCTGGTCACAAAAACTTATTCTTAAAGAAAGTTTATTGTTTATTTTTAGAATTTTAAAATATATAATAAATTATAAGGGAATGAATGGAAGGAGGGAATGGCATGAATGGATTTGAAGTGTTTTTTATAATTGGAGCTGTGACAATCTTTATTGTATTTACTGTTTCATTTTTATTAAAGAAGCAATTTCCACAGAAATCGTTTGATATTATATTTGCACTTATTTTAATTCTTATTTGTTTAGCTTTCTTTCCAGTTACAATCTTCGCTATTGGCGGATGGGATGGAATGGGTTACGGTATTGCATGTTTCTTTGTTTTAGTGGGAACACTTATCGGTATGATTACTCATCAAATTATGAAACTCTTTCGAAAAACCTATGTGTAGACTTAGTATAAAACAGAAAAAAGTGAAAAGAATATATAAAAATAAGAAAATTAGCTATTGTTTTAAAATGGAATTTATATTATGATATTCAACAAATTTATCTTGTTATAACGATGAAAAAGGATTAGTACATGTCCCACCTTTTTTGCAGAGAGAGAATCCATTTGGCTGCGAGATTCTTAAAAAGGCGATATGGAACCTACCTTTGCGTTCTGCATGTGCAGCGGGAAGTTCCCGTTATCAAAAAGAGAGCATGTACAAATTTATTTGTACATGAATCAGGGTGGTAACGCCGGCAAAAGCTCGGTCCCTATTTTGGGGACACGGGCTTTTTTTATTTTCTAAAGGAGGAAGAATGAATATGGCAAAAGAACAAGTACAAGCCATTACGAAAATGGAAGAAGACTTTGCTCAGTGGTATACCGATATTGTGAAGAAAGCAGAGCTTGTTGATTATTCAAGTGTAAAAGGCTGTATGATTTTACGGCCATACGGATACGCATTATGGGAAAATATGCAGCGAGTGATGGATGAGAAATTAAAAGAATCTGGTCATGAAAATGTGTATATGCCAATGTTTATTCCAGAGAGTTTACTTCAAAAAGAGAAGGATCATGTGGAAGGGTTTGCTCCTGAAGTAGCGTGGGTTACACATGGAGGAGATGAGAAGTTAGCAGAAAGGCTCTGTGTGCGTCCAACATCTGAAACATTATTTTGCGAGCATTTCTCAAAAATTGTTCAGTCTTATAATGACTTACCGAAATTATACAATCAGTGGTGTTCAGTTGTTCGTTGGGAGAAAACGACGAGACCATTTCTTCGCACAACCGAGTTTTTATGGCAAGAAGGTCATACAATTCATGAAACGGCAGAAGAATCTCAAGAAGAAACTTTAAACATTTTGAAACTATATGCTTCTTTCTGTGAGGACTACTTAGCAATTCCGGTAATTAAAGGGCAGAAAACGGAAAAAGAAAAATTTGCAGGGGCAAAAGCAACATATACGATTGAAAGTTTAATGCATGATGGAAAAGCACTTCAAACAGGAACGTCTCATAATTTCGGTACGAATTTCTCTGAAGCGTTTGACATTAAATTTTTAGATCGTAATGGAAAATGGCAATATGTACATCAAACATCTTGGGGAGTATCAACTAGAATGATCGGTGGACTTATTATGGTTCATAGCGATAATAATGGACTAGTGATGCCACCAAAAGTAGCGCCAATACAAGTTGTCATTGTACCAATTGCTCAGCATAAAGAAGGGGTATTAGAAAAGGCAATCCAGTTACAAGAGCGTATTCAAAAAGTTGCCCGCATAAAAATAGATGCTAGCAATAAAACACCAGGCTGGAAATTTAATGAGTATGAGATGAAGGGGGTTCCAATTCGATTAGAAGTTGGTCCGAAAGATATAGAGAAGAATCAAGTAGTACTTGTTAGACGAGATACGAAGGAAAAAGAGTTCGTATCAATGGATCAATTGGAAGAGCGTATCACATTATTACTGAGTGAGATTCATGATTCTTTATTGAAGAAAGCCAAGGCATTTCGCGATGAAAACACGTATAGTGTTACAACCTTTGAAGAAATGAAGCAAGCGGCTGATGAAAAACAAGGATTTATCAAAGCGATGTGGTGTGGTGAGCTTGCGTGTGAAGAAAAATTAAAAGAAGAAGCAGGCGTATCATCGCGTTGTATACCATTTGAGCAAGAAGAATTAGCACAAGAATGTATATGCTGTGGTAAAAAAGCAGAGCATATGGTGTATTGGGGCAAGGCGTATTAATTATATAAGTTTTCAAATAGACCTTTATTTCGAATTTGAAAAATTTGAGATAAAGGTCTATTTATATGTTTGTTTCAATTTACAGTATATATTTTGTGGGATGAAATGATGTTATTTTCATTATTTCACTCGTTTTCTACGAACAAATAGAGCAATACCGAAAAGGAACGGTAGTGGATGTGTTAAGATTAAATAGTAATTTGAGTTTGGCAAGGGAGGGTTGAAGAATATAAAAGTATTTATATTCTTATAAATAAATGAGGAAAACAACGAAACAAATCATAACAACTACATTTTTAGCGACTGCAGCATCTCTTATTTCCACAAATGCTTTTGCACAAGAGGAAAATTCAGCGATAGTGAATGCAACGAATTTGAATATACGTGAACAGCCGACAACGCAAAGTAAAGTTGTGGGAAAATTAAAGAAAGGGACAACAGTACAGGTTTTAGGAAAAGAAAAAGATTGGGCTAAAATTTCTCATGATGGGAAAGAAGGCTATGTTTCATTACAATTTTTAAAGATGAAAGTATCAGAGCCAAATGTTGAAACAAAACAACAACCAACAATTAATAGTGAAAAAAAAGAAACAGGTGTTGTTACAGCAACACGGTTAAATGTAAGAAATAATCCTGTTTTGGGAAGTTCGATTGTTGGATATGTTACAAAAAATGAAAAAGTAACAATCCTAGGAAAAGCAAATGGATGGGCGAAGATTAGTTATAAAGGAAGAGAAGGATACATCTCGTTAGAATTTGTAAAGCTAGAATCAGAGAAACAAGAAGAGAAGCCAGGAAACATTACAAATGGTACCCAAGAAAGTGGAACAATTAACGCAACAAGTCTGCGAGTAAGAAGCCAAGCGAATACAAGCAGTGCAATCCTTGGAAACTTGAAAAATGGTGAAAAAGTAACAATCCTAG
>NZ_NTRO01000024.1:0-47582 GCF_002560575.1 Bacillus sp. AFS023182
AACCGTGTCTAACTTTTAGGAGTCACTTCATATAGGCTAAGGCTTTTTTCATTAGATTAAATTTCTTTTATCATAACAACATGTGGTATATCTGCTTCTATAAATACATCAGAAACAGTTTCATATCCGAGCTTCTTATAAAAAGGTTCCGCTTGTGTTTGCGCATGAAGTTTCAATTTTGGTAGCGATTCTTCTTTCGCATATGCTTCGAGCGAGTCCATAATGATTTTTCCGACACCCTTTTTGCGATGGGAAGCGAGAACGCATATCCGTTCCATTTTCCCGATGTCATCAACGATGCGAAAGCGACCTGCCCCAACTGGAATATCCTCATCATATATAACGATGTGTTTAGAAGTTTCTTCAAATTCATCGTATTCTTCTTCAGCAGACACATGTTGTTCTTCAACAAAGACTTGTTTGCGTACAGAGAATGCGTCTCTTAGCTGCTGATCTGTTTGTACGATTTGTGCTTGCAAATTAGTTGTTCCCCTTTCCAATATGGAATGTTTCATATACTGTCCATGTTTCATTTTCTAATTGATATAGAAGGTGGAAACGGTCGATTGGTTGCTCGTAATAAAAGTCTTTCATACGTAAGCGACCTAATACATCAGCATGCTCTGCATCTGATAAATTTTGTCCAATTGTTAAATGTGGTACGAATGCATATTCACGCTCTTGTGTGAAGAATCCTTTATGCATTTCTTCATTTAACAATGTAAGTTCAGGTGTTTTTTCTACTTTGAAATAAAGAACATTATTAACGGGTGCGAATGAGCTTACCTTTCCAACATGAAGGGTAAACGGATTTGTTTTGTTTGCGATTGTATGCAGTTCTTGTACAATTGCTTCTAATTGCTCATCTGGTGCCTCAAAGGGTGCTTTTAATGTGATATGTGGTGGAACTAATGCATAATGCGGATCATAACGCTTACGCAATCCGTTCGCTTTATCTTGAATCATTTTTGATGGGAAAATTACAATGCCTAGTTTCATCTTTCAATTCCTCCCTTTGTAAGTCTAGTTAGATTTTGAGAAAAATAAATCTCTTTTTCTATTATATCAAATAATTCTGAACACTGCTCCCTATTATTTCATTGATAGAATGTAAGAAAATGCTTTTGGTAAATCATTTTGCCAATATTTCCATGTATGATTTCCCTCAAATTCTTCGTAATGCGTTGTGAAATTTTTCTCTGTAAGCAAGGCATGTAATTCGCGATTTGGCTCTACAAAATCAGAAATTTGCCCATCCGTTCTTTTCACAGCAGTTTCTTCTGTCCCAATTACATGATAAATTTCTAATGCTTGTGGCTCTGTAAAATCTTTTGCAAGGCTCAGTACGGTTTCATCAACAAATGGGGACTGCATAACAACTTTACCAAATGTATGCGGATACATAAGTGATGTCATAAAGGACACTGTACCGCCAAGGGAATCGCCAATTAATACGCGACCTTTTCCCATTTGATAAGTTGGATAGTTTTCATCAATATATGGAACGAGTTCGTGAGCTAGGAAACGAATGTATGCGCTATTTTTCACATCGTTTGGAAAGTATTTTTCTTTACGATCGTGCACATTTTTATATGGAATACCGACAATAATTGTTCGGTCAATTTCTTCATTTTCACGAAGATGCTCAATTACGCGGTGCGCTTTACCAAGCTGGAAATAATCTCTTCCGTCCTGTGCAATTACAACGGTGTGTTTGTGCAGCGGTGTATAATTAGCTGGTAAATAGACGAGAAGTGTAATCTCTTCTTGAAGTGATGTACTGTAAAATGAAAGTTCTTCTATTCTCCCGATTGCTTGACTCATGTGTGATCCCCCTAAATAAAAAATATGCTGTAGTTGCTTTGTGAGGGTAGCGCAGATAGTCAAAATGAAAGGATATATTTACTACCTGTGCTTCTCATTTTATATTTTACCATAGTAGTATGAAGAATCTAAAAAAATAGTATTCATATGATGGAAGAAAGGTTGAGGTAAAAGCTTTCTTTTTTAGATGGGAGAGAGGGGGCGGCGATGGATAGAAGTGATTCAGCCCACATCCTAAGTGAAAACAAGGCGAGACAGTAAGTGCAGGTTCTTTTTTGTTTTTCATAACAAAGGTTTATATGTTGAAAGATTAAATTGGATTTATATATAATGAGGTGGGGATTTTTACAGGAGAGGGGCAAAACAACTTTGAAACAAGAAAAATCAATCGCACTACCGTTAGCAGTTTCTATTATAGCCATTTCATTTGCAGCAGTTTTCGTAAAGATGTCCTCGGCGCCATCTTCAATTTTAAGTATGTATCGATTATGGATTATTGTAATCCTTATGCTTCCAATCGTTTGGAAAAAGCGTAAAGAGTTTCGCAGAATTCAAGCGCGAGATTGGTGTTTTTTAATAGGATCTGGATTCTTTTTAGCACTGCATTTCCTTTTATGGTTCGCATCTTTAAAGTTTACAACTGTAGCAAGTTCAACGATTATTTTAGCGCTCCAGCCCATCGTATCGCTAGTTGGAGGTTTTTTTCTGTTTAAAGAAAGAACGACTTCTTCAGCGATTGCCACAATGGGGATTGCTATCTTAGGTGTAATGTGTATTGGATGGGGAGATTTAGGATTAAGTGAGCAAGCGGTGATAGGAGACATTTTATCCTTTTTAAGCGTAATTGCAGTTGTTGGTTATTTATTTATTGGGCAAACAACTGTAAAAAAAGTTTCACACTGGATTTATAGCTTTGCCGTGTTTGCATTTGCGGGGCTATTTATAGCTATTTATAATGTAATCATGAGTGTGCCATTTACAGGATATTCCACATGGGATTGGTGGATTTTCATTTTGCTTGCGATTGTACCAACTGCTTCACATATGATTAATAACTGGTTATTAAATTATGTGAATGCCACAACGATTTCAATGAGTATTTTAGGCGAGCCTGTTGGTGCGTCTATACTTGCCTTTTTCTTGCTTGGTGAGAAGTTAAATGTGATGCAAGTGATTGGTAGTGTTCTCGTATTATGCGGTGTGTCTATTTTCTTGCTGCAGCAGCAAAAACGTACGCAAAAAGAGCCGGTGCAAAGTGTAGCATTTACGCAAGAGCTGTAGTGTATGTATAGATAATTAGTAGGCTGTTAGGGGCGATCCTAACAGCTTTTTCTATATAAATTGAAAAACTGATAAAAAACCTTTCTTTTTGGGTGGGAGAGAGGATCCGTTCCTTTTTTAGCCGCATGCCCAGTGGAGTCAAAGAGAGAAAACGAGTGAGGGTATCCCTTTTGTTGAGTAATAATAAAATTGTTTACTTACAAATAAAATCGTTACATTTACAAAAAAGATGCATGGATATATTCAATTTATTTGGCGGGGGTCGCTGCCTGTTTTGCTCCATTTCTTGCAGGCAGGGATTATTTTCTTCTATTTTTCACCATTCCTCTTGCAATTCTTCTCATTTGGAGCTGGTTTACAACAGGGAATAAGGTAGAAGATGAACAAATTATTATTCGATATGGGCCGATGAAAAAAAGAATTTCAATTAAGGATATAAGGAAAATTTCAAGAACAAAAAATCCACTAGCAGCTCCGGCATTGTCCTTTGATAGACTGGAAATACTTTATGGTTCTCAGTTTCAAGGAGGGCTTGTCTCACCGAAAGATAAGCAACAATTTGTTTCTTTGTTAAAAAGCATTCATCCGCAAATTGAAGTGGAATATCATATAATGAACAAGTGATAAGAGTGGTCTCAAGAGCCACTCTTATTTTTATTCCCTCAAGATACAGCGGAAAACGAGGAAGAGAGGCAAGGATGAAGACTTCCCACTGATTAAAGGTTCACTTTATATTTTGATGCTGAAATTTAAGATTTGCTGGCTATATAGGATGTGAAGTGGATATGTATATGAATTATATGAAAAGCAGAATAACTAAAACGGAATTTTCATAAATAGTAAAAGGAATGAAATTAGTTTTTATGTGGAAAATGGAAAATTATATAATTTGTTCTCAGAGGGGAGAGCGGAAAGAAAATGGAATTAATTAGATGGGCCGTTGAACTAGGAGCTTCAGTACATGGTGGTACACCCAATGAGCTGTTACCTGCATTGGAATATTACTATGATCGAGATCATCTAAAAGCCTTTTTGATTGCAGGTCTCCTTCTTGAAATGGATCTCTCACCGAGTCAAAGAGAGGCTGTTGAGCTGAAAAAATGTATATCAGCGTACTATGCGGGATTGCATAAGATTGGGAAAAAATATGCTGATAAACTTCTAGCTGAGCATCCTGAAGTAGTTCTTTATCAAAATAATGTAAAAGCATTTGAAGCGTATTTCAACGAATCTTATGACTATTGTCTTTACATATGGCCATATACATATATAAGTTTTATTGATGTTGCCAGGGCTTTAAAATGGAAATTAGAACAGCAGGGGAAAACGGTGATTATATCAGAAACACTATTAACAAACGCGAATAATACAATAGTTTTTGGTGCACATTCATATGCCCATACTCCTGTTGAGATTCCAGAAGATGCGATTATTTATAATTTAGAACAGCTATCTGATGGATGCCCTTATGATAATATTATTTATCGCAATATATTGAGGAATAGGATAATTTGGGATTACAGTTCTCAAAATATTGCTTGGTTGAAAAAGAAAGAATTAGGAAAAGAAGTGAAACATGTCAAAATGAATTATGCTCCTACTTTAAAGATTAAAACAGATACTTTTATAAAGCCTATCTCTGAGGACATTGATGTATTATTTATCGGTGCTATGAATAAGCGCCGTAATGCAATTTTTGATCAGTTAAAAAAGCTTGCACCAGATTTAAATATTATTTTTAATAGCAATGTATGGGGAATTCTCAGAAATGAACTTATCGCGAGATCCAAAATTGTTTTAAATCTACACTACTATTTAACGGGTATTCTTGAAACGCCGAGGATTTCTTACGCTGTCACGAATCATAAATTCATTATCTCTGAAACTAGTAATCCTGATGATGAAGCAGAGTGGCCAGGAATTGTTTTTGTCCCTCATGAAAAGATTGCGGAGACAGTTATAGAGTATCTCCAAAAGCCAGAGGAACGTAAAATGTTAGCAGAAAAGGCCCATGATCATTTTAAGTCACAAGGATAAATAAAATCCCTTGCTTAACAAAGCAAGGGATTTTATTTTGGATTTGTTATAAAAGGATGAACATAAACGACGCATAAATCTCGAAATTTCCCTTCGGCAGTTGTTACGATCACGATAGCTCGCCCAGGGTTCTTTCCCGTTATGATGGCATTGTCGTCATCTGTATGAATTGTTATAACGTCATGATTCATATTTGTCCAAATAAGTTCTTGATTTGTTGCTTGAATTGGGAGAACAGAGGCAGATAATTCAGCGCTTTGTCCTACTTTTATTTTTAGTTTGTTTTTTTGTATATGCACACCAATTACAGATACAACAGAAGGAGCAAGTGAAATTCGAGGTTTTGATTGTATGTTTGGGCAAGAAGTATTTGTGATAGGTGAAAAATTTTTTTGATTTTGGTTTCTTATTGATGCCATCATTTCGAAGTCTCCTCTCTGTATAAGTGCTGATACTAATACTATAACGAAGTAGTGTTATAGTTAATTTAACGAAACATAAAGAAATTGTTAATTTCAAAGAAAAAATTGTCGAAAGGTACATAAAAAAAAGAACCTCCACTTTTATGATGAAAGTGGAGGTTCTCTATTCTAAAAAATATTATGCAGTTTTTTCAAATTCCTCAAACTGCTTTTCAACTTCTTTTGAAGGTTTTGTTAGTAAACTAACAATAACAATTGCTAGTAAGCTTGCTGTGAAACCTGGAATCATTTCATATAGGAAATCTTTTAAAAACTTAAATTGTGTCCACGTGATAACAGTTGCAGCACCAGCGATCATTCCAGCTAACGCGCCCCATTTTGTCATACGTTTCCAGTATAAGCTTAGTAAAACGACAGGACCAAATGAAGAACCGAAGCCAGCCCAAGCATAGCCAACAAGCGCTAAGATTGTGTCGTTTTGTTTAAATGCTAATCCACAACCAATAAGTGCAATAACAAGAACGGCCATACGACCAACAAATACAAGCTCACGATCAGATGCAGAACGTTTAAAGAATGTTCTATATATGTCTTCCGTTACCGCACTTGATGTAACAAGAAGCTGAGAAGAGATTGTACTCATAATAGCTGCTAAAATAGCTGCTAATAAAAATCCAGTAATTAATGGATGGAATAAAATATTACCTAGTTCAACGAAAATTGTTTCTGGGTCAGAGAGCTTTAATCCTGCTTTTGAATAGTAAGCGATACCGATAAGACCAGTAAACATAGCTCCCACTACAGAGAAAATCATCCAGCTCATACCAATTCGGCGTGCGCTTTTAATTTCTTTTACAGATGAAATAGCCATAAAGCGTACGATAATATGAGGTTGTCCAGCATAACCAAGACCCCAGGCGAATAATGAAATAATACCTAATACGGATGTTCCTTTAAAAATATCTAATAGTGCTGGGTCAATAGATTTAATTGTATCAAATGCTGGTCCAAGGCCATTTACATTCATAATTGTTACGAGCGGAACAAGGATAAGAGCAACCACCATGATGATTCCTTGAACGAAGTCTGTCCAACTTACAGCTAAGAAACCGCCGAATAATGTGTAAGCTACAACAACGCTTCCAACAATAAGTAATCCAACATGATAATTTAGTCCAAATGAATTTTCGAATAATACCGCACCTGAGACGAATCCTGAAGCTACATAAAATGTGAAAAAGATCATAATAACAAGTCCAGAAACAAGGCGTAGCATATGAGATGCATCATGGAAACGATGCTCTAAAAATTCTGGAATAGTAATAGAGTTGTTAGCAATTTCTGAGTAGGTACGTAAGCGAGGAGCGACATAGATCCAGTTTGCGTATGCGCCAAGTGTAAGGCCAATCGCAATCCAGCTACTACTTAATCCAACGCTAAACATAGCACCGGGTAATCCCATTAACAGCCAGCCGCTCATATCGGCTGCTCCAGCACTTAATGCTGTTACTGCGGGGCCTAGTGTACGCCCGCCAAGCATATAATCTGTTAAGTTGGATGTCTGTTTATAGGCAAAATAGCCAATGACTAGCATCCCGAGCATGTAGATAGAGATAGAAGTTAAAATTAACATCTGCGTACTCATGTAGTTCCCCTTCCTTTTGTAATATCTTTTGATGAATTTTGCATATTTATAATCTATCATGATTATTTCAGAAAATCCATATACAAATACGAATTTTCTGAAATGTAAGCGTTTTTTGACATTGGTTTATTTTTCGAATATATAATTTTCTGACAAAAAACTTTGATTTTAATAGAGTATTTATTATATTTACATAAAAACGGGTTGTTTTGTCAATATAATATTGAATGAAGAAAAAATATTTTTTTTTTGAAAAGCGTTGACTTTTCGGAAAAGTAGAGAATATAATGAATGCAACTTAAAAAAATGCAAGCGTTGATGAAGAAGAGTACGTATTATGAACATGTCAGAGAGCTGATGGTTGGTGCGAATCAGTATGGAATTAATATGGAATGGCCTTCGGAGCTTCCAAACCGAACCGAAAGAAGTAGGCTTTGGCGACATGATCTCATCGATACAAGAGACACGTATTAACTTTTGATACGGCAAAGTGCGTTACATGTGTAACGAATTAAGGTGGCACCACGGGAGTACCCGTCCTTTTTATAGGATGAGTACTCCCTTTTTGTGTATAAATATTTGTTCAAAAAGGAGGATACGGAGTGTAGATAGAACTACATGAGTACCAGACTGGCGACGCAGGCGAAGAAATGCGAAAGCTATCTTTAACGGACTTTTTGAATATCCTGTATAAAAATAAATGAACTAAATAAACTAAATCGTTTAAGTAAGAAGAGTACGTATATTGGAGACGTTCCAGAGAGCCGGGGATAGGTGGGAGCCCGGTGCGGTACCATATACAGAATGGGCTTACGAGAGGTATGCTGAACCGAAAGAAGTAGGCAACCCGGGTTCCGCCGTTACAAGGATAAGGTATATATTTGTACCTGAATAAAGAGGGATGCTTTTGCATCCAAACGAGGTGGTACCGCGGTAAATTTATCGTCCTCTGCATATTCCGATATGCAGGGGACTTTTTTATTTTAAATAGTGAGGTGGCAGCCATGATAACGAAAGAACAATTTCAACAGAAGCAAGGAAAGACATTTTTGGTCATTGATGAAGAAGAAGGAGATAGTGTGACACCGATTGCTTTATATCGCCGGATGAAAGGTGAGAAAAAATTTTTACTCGAGAGCTCACAGCTTCATCAAGATAAGGGACGTTATTCCTATTTAGGATGTAATCCATACGGAGAAATCAAAAGTAGTGGCACAGCGGTAGAGATTACGATAAATGGTAGGAGTGAACAGATAGAAGAAAACGTATTGCAAGCATTGAAAAAGATACTTGCGCCATCGGAGGTGGAAAGTCCATTTCCATTTTGCGGAGGAGCAGTTGGATATATTGGTTATGATGTGATTCGGCAATATGAAGATATTGGAGAAGAACTGTTTGATCCGATAAATATTCCAGAGGTTCATGTATTGCTATACCGCGAGTTTGTTGTATACGATCATTTACGTCAGAAATTATCGTTTGTATATGTATACAGAGAAGACGATACAGACTCTTTTGAAGAAGTGTATGAGAGATTGCAGGTATATAAACAAAATGTGTTACATGGAGAAGAAGAACAAGTAACAGAAATGCAGTCTTCTTTATCCTTTACTTCTTCTATAACGGAAGAAAAGTTTTGCGAAATGGTAGAAAAGGCAAAAGAATACATTCGAGCTGGTGATATTTTTCAAGTTGTATTGTCTCAGCGTCTGCAAAGTGAATTTATAGGCAATTCATTTGCATTATATCGCAAACTTCGTATTGCAAATCCATCACCATATATGTTTTATATTGATTTCAAAGATTATGTTGTGCTTGGTTCTTCACCAGAAAGCTTACTGTCTGTACGAAATGATAAGGTGATGACAAATCCGATTGCAGGAACAAGACCACGTGGAAAAACAAAAGGTGAGGATGAAGAGATAGCGAAAGAGTTGTTAGCAAATGAGAAAGAGCGTGCTGAACATATGATGCTTGTAGATTTAGGGAGAAATGATATCGGGCGAGTGAGTGAAGTCGGTTCTGTTAGATTAGATAAGTATATGGAAGTAGAGAAGTACTCGCACGTTATGCATATTGTATCGGAAGTTTCCGGAATATTAAAAAAACAAATGGGTTGTTTTGACGCATTAGCTTATTGTTTGCCAGCTGGCACTGTATCCGGTGCCCCGAAAATTAGAGCGATGGAAATTATAAATAGATTAGAAAAGGAAAAAAGAAATGTATATGCCGGAGCAGTAGGATATATAGCTTTTTCTGGAAACCTTGATATGGCGCTTGCGATTCGCACAATGGTTGTAAAAGATAAGAAAGCATATGTGCAGGCGGGAGCTGGTATTGTCTATGATTCAGATCCAATTGCTGAATATGAGGAGACATTGAATAAAGCGAAAGCACTTTTGGAGGTAATGAAATGATTGTACTCATCGATAATTATGATTCGTTCACTTATAACTTGTATCAATTGTTGGGGGCGTATTACAAAGAGATAGTGGTACTGCGAAATGATAAAGTGACGGTTCAAGAACTTGAAGAAATGAAACCAAAAGCAATTATTCTGTCGCCAGGACCTGGAAAACCAGAAGATGCAGGGATTTGCATCGAAGTAATCAGGCATTTTTATAAACAAATTCCGATTCTTGGCATTTGTCTTGGACACCAAGCAATTATTTCGGCATTTGGTGGGGAAATTGTAAGGGCAGAACATATAAAACATGGGAAAACATCACGGGTAAAACATAATGGCACATCGATATTTTCATATGTCGCGCAGCCGTTAACTGCGATGCGCTATCATTCACTCGTGGCAGCGAAGCATACGATTCCAAAGTGTTTCGATGTACTAGCAACAGCGATGGATGATGGGGAAGTCATGGCAGTTTGCCATAACTATTATCCACTCTTTGGATTACAGTTTCACCCGGAATCAATTGCGACGGAAGAGGGCGGGAAATTAATGCGTGCATTTTTATCTAATGTGAAAGAGGAGGAGCGAGTATGAACAGTTATCTGCGAAAATTAGTAGAAAGACAGAACTTAACGGAACAGGAAATGTATGAAGCAGGCCTTGCACTCTTAAGTGAAGATATATTAGAAAGTGAAATTGCTGCTTTTTTAGCATTGTTAAAGGCAAAGGGTGAAACAGCGGATGAAATATATGGTCTCGTTCGTGCTCTTCGGGAAAAGGCATTACCATTTGCAAGTCATATAAAAGGAGCAATGGATAATTGCGGAACAGGCGGAGACGGTGCACAAACATTCAACATTAGTACAACATCTGCTTTCGTACTTGCCGGTGCTGGTGTAAAGGTGGCAAAGCATGGGAATCGCGCTGTTTCTAGTAAAACAGGGAGTGCGGATCTATTAGAAGAACTCGGTGTCAATATTGCATGTACGCCAAGAGAAATTGACTATTTATTAGAAAAAGTAGGCATAGCTTTTCTATTTGCACCAGCGATGCATCCAGCACTTAAGCGCATTATGAAAATAAGAAAAGAGCTAAATGTACCGACCGTTTTTAATTTAATCGGTCCGCTTACAAATCCGATTGATTTAGAAACACAGTTTGTTGGCATATACAAACGAGATATGCTCATGCCTGTAGCAGAGGTATTGCAAAAGCTCGGTAGAAAACAAGCGCTTGTTGTAAATGGGAACGGATTTTTAGATGAAGCATCTCTGCAAGGAGAAAATCATGTGGTGATTTTAAAAGATAATAAGATTATAGAAGCAAGTATTACGCCAGAAGAATATGGGTTTTCTCGTGTGAAAAATGAAGAGATTAGAGGCGGAGATGCAAAAGAAAATGCCAATATTACATTCGGGGTACTACAAGGAAAAAAGAGTGTATATCGTGATACGGTGTTATTAAATGCAGGTCTAGCCCTTTTTGCAAATGGAAAAGCAGAGACAATTGAAGAAGGGATTCATATTGCGGCTCAAAGTATAGATTCGGGAAAAGCACTAGCGAAATTAAATGAATTAATTGCAGCTAGTAATAAAAGATTAGAGAAGGTGAACTAAATGGAAACAATTTTAGATAAGATTGTTGAGCAGAAGAAAAAAGAAGTAGGAGTGCTGCGCGAAACATATACACCGGTGAAGAAAAAACGGAAGTCACACTCCCTTGTAGAAGCGTTGCAGAAATTCACAGTCATTGCTGAAGTGAAGCGAGCTTCACCATCTAAAGGGGATATTAATTTACATGTAGACGTAACGAAACAAGTAAAAACGTATGAAGAGTGTGGTGCCGGAGCTGTCTCTGTTTTAACGGATGGTCAGTTTTTTAAAGGATCTTTTCACGATTTAGAAACGGCACGATCAAATAGTAATATTCCGCTTCTATGTAAAGACTTTATCATCGATACGATTCAAATTGATCGGGCGTATGATGCTGGAGCGGATCTCATTTTACTTATCGTTGCTGCCTTGCCGAAGCAAAAGTTACAAGAATTATATGCATATGTACAAGAGCTCGGATTAGAAGTAATTGTAGAAGTACACAATGAGGCAGAGTTAGAGATAGCGCTAGAACTAGAACTAAACCCTCATGTGATTGGAATAAACAATCGTAATTTGAAAACATTTGAAGTAGATCTCAGCACAACTGAAAATCTAGGAAAACGACTAAATGAGGAAAATATACTTTGGATTAGTGAGAGTGGAATTCATACGGAAGAAGATATCATGCGTGTGAAGAAGGCCGGGGCAAAGGGTATTCTTGTTGGGGAAGCGCTGATGACTGTACCTTCCGTCGGAGACTTTTTCCAATCGCTGAAGGTGACAACATGAAAGTGAAGATTTGCGGCATTACCGATGTAGAAACAGCAAAAGTAGCTTGTGAATACGGCGCAGATGCTATTGGATTTGTATTTGCGAAAAGCAAAAGGGAAATTACACCTGAAAGAGCAAAACAGATTATTGATGAGCTTCCAGTTGATGTAATGAAAGTGGGTGTGTTTGTAAATGAATCGGTAGAAGTCATCCGGGAAATCGCAAATGATTGTGGCTTAACGCATGTACAACTACATGGGGATGAAGGGAATCATCATGTTAAAAGATTGAATATTCCGTCTATAAAAGCGATTGGTGTACGTTCGAGTGAAGATATAGAGCACTCACCAGACTATGAAGCTGATTTTCTCTTATTTGATAGTCCGAAAGAAAAGTTTCATGGCGGAAATGGCAAAACATTTTCTTGGCAGTTACTAGATGATATGCCAGATGAAATTCGCAAAAAGTGCATTCTAGCTGGTGGATTACACATTGAAAACATTAAAGAAGCGATTGAAATTGTTAAGCCGTATATGGTAGATGTCAGCAGCGGAGTAGAAACAGATGGCAGGAAAGATCTTGAGAAAATAAAACAATTTATTAGAAAAGCGAAGGAGTGTTAGGTATGAAGTATGCATATCCAGATGAAAAAGGTCATTACGGTATATATGGAGGACGTTACGTTCCAGAAACGCTCATGCAGTCCGTTTTAGAATTAGAAGAAGCGTATAAAGAAGCGATGCAAGATGAAACCTTTCAGCAAGAATTGGAGCATTATTTACAAACGTACGTTGGAAGGGAAACACCGCTTTATTTTGCAGAGAACCTGACAAAGTATTGCGGCGGGGCGAAAATTTATTTAAAGCGTGAAGATTTAAATCATACAGGAGCTCACAAAATTAACAATACAATTGGGCAAGCGCTTCTTGCAGTACGAATGGGTAAGAAAAAGGTTGTAGCTGAGACAGGAGCTGGACAACACGGAGTTGCAACGGCGACGGTATGCGCATTACTCGGTTTAGAGTGCGTCATTTTCATGGGAGAAGAAGATGTAAAACGCCAAAAGTTAAACGTCTTCAGAATGGAACTATTAGGAGCAAAAGTTGAAAGTGTTGCAGCGGGTAGTGGAACGCTAAAAGATGCAGTAAACGAAGCGCTTCGCTACTGGGTTGCACACGTGCACGATACGCACTACGTAATGGGATCTGTTCTTGGACCGCATCCGTTCCCGCAAATTGTACGTGATTTTCAAAGTGTAATTGGGAAAGAAACGAAGAAGCAATATGCAGCGCTTGAAGGGAAATTACCAGAAGCAGTTGTGGCTTGCATTGGCGGGGGAAGTAATGCGATGGGGATGTTCTATCCATTTGTACACGATGAAGAAGTTGCTCTTTACGGCGTAGAAGCAGCAGGGAAAGGCGTTCATACAGAAAAGCATGCAGCAACACTAACGAAAGGAAGCGTTGGCGTCCTTCATGGTTCGATGATGTATCTCCTACAAAATGAAGAAGGACAAATTCAGGAAGCACATTCTATTTCAGCAGGGCTAGATTATCCAGGAGTTGGGCCAGAACATAGTCTGCTAAAAGATATTGGCCGTGTCTCTTACAACTCAATTACAGATGAAGAAGCGCTGGCTGCATTCCAGTTACTAACGAAAAAAGAAGGAATTATTCCTGCGTTAGAAAGCTCACATGCTGTAGCGTACGCACTTAAACTGGCGCCTACGATGAAGCAAGGTGAAGGACTTGTCATTTGTTTATCGGGCCGCGGTGATAAAGATGTTGAAAGTATAAAACGTTATATGGAAGAGGTGTAAATGATGGGAGTAGAAAGAATTACGGCAGCGTTTCAAAATGGAAAAAAAGCATTTATCCCATATGTAATGGGGGGAGATGGTGGCTTAGAAACATTAAAGGAACAAATTCGCTTCTTAGATGAAGCAGGAGCGAGCATTGTTGAAATTGGTATCCCTTTTTCTGATCCAGTTGCAGATGGACCAACAATCCAAAGAGCAGGAAAACGAGCATTAGATAATGGCACAACGCTCGGTGGAATCTTTCAGGCATTAGCGGAAGTAAGGCAGGAAGTAAATATTCCATTTGTACTTATGACCTATCTAAACCCGATTTTAGCATTTGGAAAAGAACGGTTTATCAGAAGCTGTCTTGAAGCTGGAGTAGATGGAATTATCGTTCCAGACCTGCCATATGAAGAACAAGATATCATTGCACCACTTCTTCGTGATGCGAATATTGCTTTAATTCCACTTATTACAGTAACGAGTCCAGTTGAACGGATTGAAAAGATTACGAGGGAATCGCAAGGGTTTGTTTATGCGGTAACGGTAGCGGGGGTCACTGGGGTTAGACGTGACTTTAAGCAAGAAATTCATAGTTACCTAGAAAAAGTAAAAGCGCATGTAAATATTCCAGTAGTTGCTGGATTTGGCATATCGAAGGCTGAGCACATAGAGGAAATGATTACTGTATGTGATGGAGTTGTTGTTGGGAGTAAGGTAATTGAGTTATTAGAAACAGGAAAGCAGAATGAAATTTGTGAGTTAATCGCTACAGTGAAATAATAAGAAGAGGCTACCTGTTAAGGGGCCTCTATTTTATTAGGAAATAAAGGTGTTTGTTATGTATGAAAACACATGAATCAAACAGCTGAACAATGAGGGACTTTCATTAGAAGCAGACAATCTTTATCAAAATATACGCACAATCGAGTGGAATTTCCGTAACACGAATGATTGACGTAAACCATAGGTGTTGTTAAAATTATTTCTGGGATTAATGTGAAATTATTCACAAATTGTAGTTTTGAATGTGAAAACATTCACAAAAGTTGAAAGTGTTTCTTAAAAATATTCTTTAAAAGGAGTGATACGTTATGAAAAGAATCGTAACACTAAGTACTCGTAAACTGACAGATACAGTAAAACATGGCGGATGTGGTGCATGCCAAACATCTTGCCAATCAGCTTGCAAGACGTCTTGCGGAGTTGCAAATCAAAAATGTGAGAACACAATGAACAGATAGAAAAGAAGAAAGATACCGCCCAACTGCTTTCCGGATGGGCGGTCATTTTTATCCCATATGAACAAGAAGTAAAGGCTCCATTAACGGAAGTGTTACTTTATAGATAAAAGGAGTTTGATTATTAATCATGATTCATCAATATAAACTAAACGGGTACAACATTGTACTCGATACTTACAGTGGATCAGTACATGTTGTTGACGACCTCGCTTATGAAATCATCGCGCTGTATGAGACTACTGCTGCAGAAGAAATCATAACAATGATGTTAGAAAAATACGTACATGATTCCGATATCTCTGAGAAGGACATTCGGGAAACCATTGCAGATATCGAAGAGCTAAAAAATGATGGGCAACTCTTTACTGAGGATGAATATAAGAGCCTCTCAATTGATTTAACAAATCGCCAAACTTATGTAAAGGCTCTTTGTCTCAATGTTGCACATACATGTAACTTATCATGCGAATATTGCTTCGCCAGCCAAGGGAAATACAATGGAAGTAGAGCGATTATGAGTTATGAGGTTGGTAAAAGAGCAATTGATTACCTATTGGAAAACTCCGGTCACCACAGAAACCTCGACATCGACTTCTTTGGCGGAGAGCCGCTTATGGCCTGGAAAGTTGTAAAACAGATTGTTGCTTACGCAAGAAGTAAAGAAAAAGAGTACAAAAAAACGATACGCTTCACCTTTACTACAAATGGTATGTTGCTAAACGATGAAGTCACTGATTTTTTGAATAAAGAAATGTACAACGTCGTATTGAGTCTTGATGGAAGAAAAGAAGTCCATGATCACCTTCGTAAAACAGTAACTGGAAAGGGAAGTTACGATTATATCGTTCCGAAATTCCTGGAATTCGTTAAAAAACGTGGAGATAAAGAATACTATGTGCGTGGAACCTATACTCACAACAACGTTGACTTCACCAATGACATTTTTCATATCGCAGATCTTGGTTTCGACAAGCTCTCGATGGAACCAGTTATCTGTAATCCTGGGGAACCATATGCACTCACCGAAGAGGACCTTCCAGATATTTATAACCAGTACGAAATTCTTGCTAAGGAAATGATAAAGCGTGAGGAAGAAGGTAATGGATTCACTTTCTATCATTACATGCTTGACCTTTCAGAAGGCCCTTGCATCCAAAAGAGAATTTCGGGCTGCGGCTCAGGAACTGAATATCTCGCTGTTACGCCATGGGGTGAGCTTTTCCCTTGCCACCAGTTCATCGGGGATAACGAATACAGCATGGGAAACATCTGGGATGGGATTACAAAACAAGAGATGCAATGTCAATTTAAAGAAAGCAATTGCTACTCGAAGCCAGAATGTCAGGACTGCTGGGCAAAACTTTACTGCAGTGGCGGTTGCCCTGCCAACGCACTGCACGCAACCGGCTCCATCAATGGAATCTACGATTTCAGCTGTGACATCTTCCGTAAGAGAGTAGAATGTTCCATGATGGTTAAAGTAGACGAATCCATGAGAGCTATGGAAAGAAACAAACAAGCCGTGGCTCAATGAGCATAAAGATATGATAAGGCTGAGAGATAAGTCGAAAATTTGATTTATGCTCAGCCTTTCTAAAGGTGGAAAGCTTCTTCACTTTTTTAAACATCGCGACTTTAGTTCAAATCTACATTCCCTTACATAATTACAATTCTAATCAATCTCTTATCCGTTTTCTAATCTCAGCAGCTAGGTTAGTAGGATTATCAATTTCAAAAAAGACATATTTGTATTTTTCATGACCATCTAGTTCGATCATTACAAGAGGTACTCTGTTTTCATAAGAGAGAAAATACCATTCATCAGCATATTTAAAACTACCTTCAAAAATGTTAAGTGCTGAAATGGAAGTTCCAGGCATTCGGAGCATCCATTGTGGAGCATCAAAATAGTCAACATATACATTTTGAATCGTATTATAAGGGATTTTCAATTTCAATTTTAGGGCAAAGAACCCTGTTACTCCATTTAATTTTAGCGTCATACTATCGTTATCAAACTGTATTTCTCTTCCCATATGCCCCCTCCTCATTTTTGTGAAATGGAACACCGTTATCTAAATTATACCATTTAGATAATAACAACGAGGGGTATTTCTTGACTTAGATTGTATATACGCCAAGGTAACATAGGAGTATTATGTGTCTACTACTGCATCACATAAAGGAATTTGAAGAACTGTTACGAATGAATTGAATATTCTGCCAACTGTTATATAATAGTTACAATTGTACTTTATAAGAAATGAGATGATGGTATGGCTGTTTTGTTGGCTCTTATTCCAATTATGATGATCTTTATTTGTTTATTTGTATTTAAGCAAACATCGCTTAAAGCTTCATTAATTTCCTATGCTGTATGCGGTGGAATCGTTTTACTAACGCCAATGTTTCGACTGCAAATGGGAGAAATTGTACATGCAACGGTTAAAGGCAGTTTAATTTGTTTTATCGTCGGATATGTTTTGTTTTTTGGTATTCTTTTATTTCACCTCATGAACAAAATGGGTTACATTGACCAAGTTGCACGCTTTATAGAGCATGTTACACGGGATCGATTATTACAAATGCTCTTAATGTGTTTTGGGATTTGTCCACTTATTGAATCAGTAAGTGGATTTGGGATTGGTTTTATGGTGTCAGCTCCTATTTTTCTTTCACTTGGCTATAAACCGTTTCAAGCAGTTTTGTTATCCTTTATCGGTTTACTAGCAAGTTCATGGGGAGCGATGGCAACGGGAACAATTATCGGATCGCAGCTTATCAATATGCCATTAGTAAACTTAGGATCTAGTACAGCACTACTTAGCATTCCGATATTCGCGTACTTTATTATATTTTCTTTGTATGTAGTAGGTGGGTGGTCTGCGGTAAGACAGAAATGGAAGGAAGCAGTAGGGTTTTTTCTCTTATTTTCTGTAGCTATCTATCTTTCTAATGCATATGTTAGCGTTGAACTAGCTGGGATCTTAAGTTCAATTGTAACAATTACATTTGGCTTCCTTATCATTAAAATATCAGCAAGGCAGGAAAAGGAATTGTTATCGGAGCATGCTGCAACGACGCAGCGAGAAGTTTCTATTTTAAAAATTATAAGTCCTTATTTATTTTTAACAGTTTGTATTTTGCTTTCTCGTCTCATTCCGTCATTACATAATATATTGCAATCTTATGCTATTCTTGATTTACCAACGTACTCTTATAAACTAGCATTATTATATTCACCTGGATTTTGGCTTGGGGTTACATGCTTATTTACCATTGTGTTCTTCCGTATTCCTTCTACTATTCTAAAACAATCTTTATTGCAAACACTAAAGCAGTGGATACCGTTTGCGATTACAACGACAATGTTCATTGCCATTTCAGAATTAATGGGTGCGGCGGGGATGCACACATTGTTAGCAGAAGCAGCAGGGCAAACATTTGGAACGATATTTGTTTTTGTTGCCCCGTTCATTGGTGCGATTGGTGGTTTTTTAACAGGAAGTAACGCAGGATCGAATGCGATGTTTATAAAACTACAAATGCAAACAGCGCAAAACGTAGGGCTTCCGTGGCAATATGTTACGACGCTGCAAAATACAGCATCATCTGTAGCGACGATTGCTTGTCCATCACGGATTACACTTGGGGCCTATTTATGTAATATCCCGCACTGTGAGAATGAATTATTAAAGAAGACGACGCTTATGATTTTTGGAGCGGTGTTGATTGTGGTGGTAGAGGTTGCCGGGTGGTATGCATTGCAATAAAATATTTGATGAAATCCTCTGCTTTAGGAGGATTTTTGCTTGTTGGTGGATAATTTATAAAAGAACAAGTGTTTCTATTTTGTGAAGAGGAGATGATCCCATGCCACTAAAAAACTACGGCGTTCTAAAAGGTATAGCACGACAATCCATGATTGGAAAAGGGAAAACACCTCATTATCAAGTTCATTTGCAAGATGAATTAGGAGTAGACTACCGCGTTGCAATGAATGTGAAATCGCAGAGTTATCCATCAGAAGTACTATATTATGCAAGTGAAAATATAAAATCGAAAGCTATTAAGATTTTACCGACATTACCATTTGGATTTACAGAAATTAAAAATAATGAACCAAAGGTAGCTTTAGATTATGTGCGGGGAAATTTATTTGATTCAAAACAGATGATTCCTTTGCCGCCAGAAAAATCGGGAACTGACAATGATTTAAATGAAAAAATAGAATATTATATAAAACGAGCAATAGAAGAAAAGGCAATTATTTATGCATTTGGAGAACGATGGGGTCCGGAAAATAATGTGCCTGATCGATATTTTCATTTTAAACCTGGTAATGGGATACATGATATTCATATGAATCAAGGGAATGTAGAGAAGTGGCAGGGAGATGATGGCACATGGCAAGATGGCGGCCTATTCATCCATTTTGAGAAAAAGCAGCAATGGATTGGGATTTTCCTTGCGTTTCAGTCGCAGTCTTGGTGTACAGACGAAGAGGGACATGCTCGGGTTCCAGTGGAGCAGTGTAATTATATAACTAAAACTTAATGAAAACAGCTAGTTCATTTTGAACTAGCTGTTTTCATTTTGTAGAACATAAAGCTGATGCATACAGCGATACATGAAAATAGTATGGCAATACTAGAGAAAGCAAGTACATACATATTGTATTTCACTACATTCCCTATTAGTTGATTACTATCATAATGAAACAGCCCTGCTATTGTATTGAAGAGGAAAAGAACGATAAATATAGTAATTACACCATCTAACGAACCTTCTATATCCGGTTTGCTTAAGGCGATGTGTGCAGAGATACAAATCGCGATAAAAAGAAAAAGCCAAAACAAAGGATTAAATAAGTTGCTAACTGTAAAGAGACTTTTTAATAAGAGAATGGATGATAATAAAATATTTTGCAGTATATCGATATTGATAGAAGCGGTTTGAGTATTTGTTTCAAGAGCATGCATAAATACTGAATAAGATTGTGGTACGAAATAATACATCAAAAGTATCAAGGCGACCATCCCTGAAAAAATAGGAGCAATTCCGATGAAAAAGTTCCCTATTCTTTGATATATGCTTCTTTGATTATATTGATGCTTCACATACCCCAGAAAACCGTTATTTGTATTCGTAGGGAACAACTGAATGGCTACAATTTGATGCCGGAATAAGATACACATAACAGCATGTCCTAATTCATGAATAGGAACGCCAATCCAAGCTGATAAAAGGAATCCTTTTCTACCAAAAGCTTTCGTCCAATATGTTCGTGTAAGAGATTCTAAATATCCTAATAAAAAACCAACCAAAATGATGATACCGATTAAAGAAAATAGTTGTACCAAACTAGTAATGAATATTTGAAAAAGTGTGTGTGCGAGTTCCATAGTTTTTGTCCAATCTATTATTTTTTTATGGTGTATAAACTTTTACATATTGTATATAGATAGAAAGGGTTTTGTCAAAATGTTGCTAGACAGAAGCATGGGGTTCTTGTAGTCATGTTTTGTCTCCTCGTACATATATTAAAGTTAGATCGTAGCGGAATGGATCCTGTGTGTACATGGATCATCGCATATATATTGATTGGTCTTATATCAAAACAATAGTCGATACCTTAAATAGAGGGATAACGAACTTCTAACGAAAAGGTGGCTGAATGGATGAAGGTTTGTGCAAAATGTGGTTCACAATTAATGGATGGCGTGCAATTTTGTCAAAGTTGTGGAACGAGAATAGTTGAGCACGAGCGGAGAGGAAGTGAGAAGGAACCACAGATACGAAAGAAAATGAGCCGAGGAAAGATAATATGGATTGGGATTATGATTCTTTTTGTTGTTAGTTTTGGCGGAGCATATATGTATGGAGCAAAGTATTATTCTGCAGAAGCACAAATCGATAGAATGATTACGATGTTACAAGAAAGGGATGCGGAAAAACTAATTGATATGGTTACAACAGATGACCCGCAATTTGTAGTAGATAAAGAGAGTGTAGCTCCGTTGTTTTCGTATATAAAAGAATATCCTTCCTATGTTCATGATTTAAAAGCTTCTATACAACAGCAAAAGAAGAAGGAAAATAATGTAGAAAAAGTAGATTTTGTATTAACGAAGGATGGAAAATACCTCTTTCTATTTGATCGATATAAATTGAAAGCAAAAACGTATTATGCAACGCTCCTTACGAATGAAAAGGATGCATTGTTAAAGGTAAATGGGAAAGAGTTAGATAAGACAACTGATAAAATGTTTGAAAAGCAATATGGACCATTTTTTCCTGGGATTCAAACGTTCCAATCAGAGTTTAAAAATGATTATGTGAAGCTAGCGCGTGAAGAAAAAGTTTTGCTTATGAAACAAAATCAAAATAATGTAACGGTTGATCTATCGTTACAAGGGCACTACATTACCATTCAAACAAATGTAACAGGAGCAACATTATATGTAAACCAGAAACCGATTACGACTCTCACAGGGGAAGAATTTAAATGGGGACCGGTAGCTACTGATGGGAGCGTTTCTATTTATTTAGAAAAAGAGGGCGCAAGCGGAAAAGAACGAACAAAGGTGGAACATATATCAACAAACCAATACTATACATTATCGTTTCAAAAAAAATCTGAAGAACAACAGTCACCTTCCTCTTCGCCACCAGCAACAACAAAGTATGTATATAACGGATTTTTCTTTCCTGATAGTCATATTCGTAAGTTAACAAGTGCAGAGCTAAACGCTTTAACAAAAGATCAATTGCGGATTGCGAGAAATGAAATATACGCTCGGCATGGCCATATTTTTCAAACGAAAGATATGCAGGACTACTTTTTAAAACAGTCATGGTATCGAGAAAATCCATATTATTCAGGAGGGCTGAATGATATCGAGACGTATAATGTTGAACTTATAAAGTCAAAGGAGTAGACAAATGAAATTCATTTCCTTGTTATAGAAATGAAAGGTACATCAAGGATCATGGTGATGTACCTTTATTATTTATATGGTTGCATTTCATGTAACAAATCCTTTTATGTTTCATGGTAACGATGACATGATTCCGGTTGAAAAATATAGAAGAATTTAAAGGTGAAATTCTCTTTTTATGATTTCTGTAATGGTATGAGGGGAGCTCTAGCTGGTTCGCGAGAAAAAAAGATATGAAAGAGAAAATTGATTCTACTTGCTCTGCCAGTTGTGCTAGCTTGGACATTGGCTAAAGAACTGGAAGAAAGCATGGCTTCAGAGTTCGGTGGAACAGTAATCTCGAGTTTACTGCTTAATCCTTCTGATGTGACAACTGTTATTGTGTCGTAAGAGAGGTTGATAATTTTAAGGATACCAAGTGGATAGACAGCCTCGTCAGGCTGTGATGTGGATGCAAATAGGGTAGATTTCCAAATTTCTTGAAAAAAGGTACTGCTATCAGCTGACCAAGCTTGTGCACCGTAGAGTGTTGCGCTAATGCTGAATTCCTGTTCAAGTGATTGAGCAACTTTTGGTTCAACAGGAGTAGAGATAAGAAAATTACTACACACCGTTTTTTTCACCTACTTTCCATTACGATTGTTATAGCATATTAATAATCGAGTTTGTGAGACACGACATTTTACCTATAGCCGTTCAAAGGAGAGGAAAAATAATAAAAAACCACTCTTTTTTGGGGAGAGCAGCGTCCACCTGTGTGTAGACGTGGTAAGAGCCCTATTGTTTTCAAAGTATAAGTCAAATGGATCTATATACAAAGATGTACGTTGTTATGTTTGGAGGAAAGGGGTTTATTTGTAAACAAAAGGAAGAAAGTATTATACTTTGTATAAGATACGTATAGAGAAAAAGGATTTATTTATGATCAATTTGGAAAATGTAAATAATAGAGACTGTAAGAAGGAGTGATTTGGTGAATTATGTAATCATTGGTGGAGACGCTGCTGGCATGAGTGCGGCCATGCAAATTGTTAGAAATGATAAAGATGCAAAAGTCGTAACGTTAGAAAAAGGTGAAATATACTCCTATGCGCAGTGTGGACTTCCATACGTGATTAGTGGTGCAATTGCTTCCACTGAAAAATTAATTGCACGGGATATTAAGACATTTCGTGATAAGTATGGAATTGATGCTAAAACACATCATGAAGTAACGAAAATTGATACTGAAAACAAAATTGTACATGGTATACATACAAAGGAAAAAGTGAAATTTCAATATAAATATGATCGATTATTGATTGCAACAGGAGTTAGACCTGTTATGCCAGATTGGGAAGGAAAAAATCTGCAAGGTATTCATCTTTTAAAAACAATTCCGGATGCCCATAAAATATTGGAGACGTTACAGGAACAGAATGTTGAGGACGTAACAATTATCGGGGGCGGGGCAATTGGTCTTGAAATGGCTGAAACATTTGTGGAACTTGGAAAGAATGTGCGAATGATTGAAAGAAATGATCATATCGGTACGATTTATGATGCTGACATGGCAACGTATATACATGAAGAAGCAGCAAAGCATAATATTGAAATTGTAACAAATGAAAATGTAAAGGTATTTAAGGGAAATGAGAAAGTTGAATTTGTCGAAACAGATAAAGGAATGTATAAGACGGATCTCGTTCTAGTATCAGTTGGTGTGCAGCCAAACACGGAGTTTCTTACAGGAACAGAAATTCGCAAGAACAAAAAAGGGGCGATAGAAGTAAATGCATATATGCAAACGAATGTGGAAGACATCTATGCAGCAGGAGATTGTGCAACGCATTATCACATCATAAAAGAAACGCATGATCATATTCCACTCGGTACTACTGCGAATAAACAAGGGCGCCTTGCTGGACTAAATATGATTGATACACGAAGAGCGTTTAAAGGAACGCTTGGTACGGGCATTATTAAATTTATGGGACTCACATTAGCAAGAACAGGTTTAAATGAAAAAGAAGCAAGTGGGTTGAAAATACCATATAACACGGTGAAGATAGAGGCAACAAGTATGGCTGGCTATTATCCAAATGCAACGCCGCTTTATGTGAAATTAGTATATCGCTCTGATACAAAGCAACTATTAGGTGGACAAGTAATTGGAGAAGAGGGTGTCGATAAACGAATTGATGTCATTGCGATGGCACTCTTTCATAAAATGAGCATTCATGATTTAGAAGATGTTGATTTAAGTTATGCACCGCCATATAACAGTGTTTGGGATCCGATTCAACAAGCAGCACGGCGAGCGGAATAGTACTTCTTATAGAAGTGCTATTTTTTTTTGAAAACAGCCAATTATACAAAAGAGACACGAAAGCATATTTTTCCTTGAAAAATGTAGTACTTATCTATTATATTTTCATATAGTATTTATTTTTTACATACATAAAAATATGATAGAAACAAGTTAGCACTGAATGATGCAGGAGGATAAGAAATGTCGATCAATATGAGAACAGTAGAAGAGTGGATTGCGGAATCAAATGCAAGACATGAGGAGGACTTTGGAGAAATTGTCCAAGAAATAAAGGAATTATGTGTTGCGGTTGATAACGCTACATTAATTTACCCGAAACATGTATTTTGTTTTGGGAAAAAAGCGGAAGTCTTCTTCTTTTTCCAAGATCATGTTGTCGTTGGTCAAACGAAAGAAGAGTACATTGAAGTTGAAAAATTAAAATATGAAGACATTACAGATATAAGTCTAAAAACAAATGATAAAAATACAACGTTACAGTTGAGATTCTCAAATGGGAATTCTATCATGCTGGATAGTTTAAATGATAACTGTGGAGCGAAAAATTGGTTGTTTGCAAGACAGATTAAAAGTATTTTTAAAGTAATTTAATAGAAAAATCAGACCTTAGAAGGTCTGCTTTTTCTATGATTTGCTCCCCACTATACAAAGGCATCCTTTTTCTTCGTAACATTTCACATGTTGAAAACCAGTTTTACTGAAAAGGTCTACTAATTCTTCTGTTGTCTTAAATTTTTGCATATGATAATTGATTTTGAAGGTTTCAGCGACAATCATAAAGGAACCATTCGGTTTTAAAACTCGAAATACTTCTTTTATATCATTCTCTAAATCAGGCCAAAAATAATGTGTTTGAAAGGCCGTGATGAGATTGAAAAACTCATTATGATAAGGAATAGAAGATACGCTTGCTTTACGAATAATGACCTTTTCATTTTTCACATCTTTTATATTGGATTTTATTGAATTTTCTACTGCTTTTTCTGAATAATCAATGCCGTATATTTTTCCTGAGGTATTTATTTTAGACAGTGTATGTATGGTTCGGCCGCCTCCGCAACCAATATCGAGTATGATTGAATCTTTGGGGATATTTATTTTCTGTAATGCCCAATTTGTTAATCTAACGTGCGCTGTATTCATAATACAAAGCATGGAAGAACCGATAGAACCTCTAGGGTTTTTAGCTTGTTCAATTAACTTTTGTAATACACTCAACCTGACCTCTCCTTTTATATAAATTACCTAAATTTGTATATTCGCTTTGAGCAATTCTAATCCCTTTAAAAAACACGCCCTTTGCTAGCACATTGTACTGAGCGAAGGGCGTGTTTTTAGCTATGCAAATATCCTTTTAACCAAGTGCGATGGCGATAAGGACCAACTGGAATTTGAATAAGGGTCGTTTCTCTTTTTGTATCAAATTCATACAGTTTGTCACATAAGTTTGCATCAAATCCTAAGAGCGGATGTCCTCCCATATCCATAGCTGAGGCTGCTAAGACGAGCTTTTGAACGAGCATTCCAGCTTCCATTTGTTGAATTCGATATCCTCTGTAACCTAAATCGTTTTTTAAATAATCTTTAGTTCCTATTACATGTAAACAGAGTGGTACTTGAAAGAGATTTACATTGTCCATTGTCATACCGGATTGTAAAGGGTGACGTAGATCTCCAGCTTGAATTTGTTCTAATGCATGAGCATTACTGTCATAGGAATAGGCACCATTTGGCACACCTTCTACGTTATAAAAGCATCCGTACAGTGATAATCGCGATTTTGTTTTTATATGTTCTCCATCTAAATCATTTTGATAAGGAAAGGAAAGGGTTGCTTCATGAAGCAAAGTAGCTAGTTGTGTAGCGCTTATTTTCCTTAAGACAAAATCGATATCAGGTGAATAACGTTTTTGACAAACAGTTGCGAAATCATATGATAATGGCTCTACCATGGGGAGTTTCAAAGTTTGTGTGTAATGTGGAACGATTGTCTCTTCAGTTATAGTTCGAAATAGGTCTGTTGAATCTAACATAGATGCTGCATTCATTCTTGTTATGAGAGAGTAATCAGTAAAGTTCTTTGATCGAACAAAGTGTTCATGCTCTAAAACGGGAAGCTGTTGTAAGAGTTCATCAGAAGTGAAATTTGTACTTGTATTACTTTGATAAAACCATTCTTCTGTAGGCTGGGTAGATAACGGAATAACTGCATACACACTTTCTTCTTGTTCACATAGTCCAAGTAAATGATTGATAGCCCGATCTAGAAATTGAAAATATACACCCGATGTATAGCCAAATTGCTTAGAGACTTCTAGTAATTGACCGACGAGGACACCAGTATCGAGACCTTGGAGGCGATACGAAAAATTATTATATTTAAAGAAGTTTTTCCAAAACATTGTTGATACGAAAGCGGTGCCGAAACAAGAAGAGAGGTTGCAGCGATTTCCAAGTGCTTCTGTGAGATAAGAGTCAAAATTCCCTTCACGTAGTAATACGAGACGATGATGCGCTACGTCATAATGGTAAATTCCATGCGGATAATGAATTGTTTTTAAATACAAATATAATTCATTTGGATATAAAGCTCCTCCAGAAGGAATAAATCTTCGGTATATATTTGTTGTTGATTGTTCTTCTAAGCCGAGGGAAGGCTGGCAAAATTGAGTTAGGCCAAATGTATACCAAAGGCAATGCCCAATTTGTTCTATGGTAGGTTCATTAGATAGCTTTTGATCTCGTAATGTTAGAGGTACCTCTAGAGAAAGAGGAATGACAGGTAGATTACGGTATAGCTTATAGGGAAGGGGGGCATCAGCCCAGTTGATGTCCTTGTCCTCGGGCATGACTTCATCAATTGAAAAATGTAAATGGTGTAGAAATGTTTCTAGTTGCATCAACAAGCCTCCTTATCAAGCAATAATCCCCCACATTAAAAATCAGCAAAAGCAAAGAAGAGAGGTGGGGGAGGAAGAAAAACTACTGATTCAAGCGCTACTTTACTGTTTCTTTATGGAAATGGATGCGGATGTGGATTTAGTTGTTCTAATGTAAGTGGTTCACTTGTATATCCAAGTTGCATTGGTACGGTAAGTGCTCTTTGGAGTCCTGTTGTACGAGTAAGTTGATGACCAAATGTCATTGGCAACATACCAGGAATTAATACTTTCACACAAGATAATCCGTTTTTCTGTATGAGAGGAACAGTTTGGTCAATGACAATTACCTCAAGCCCTGAGTGATGTAGTAGATCTAGAAGATGGCGAAGGTCTGAAGTTATATCCCGATCAATCGCTTTTAGCTGATCCATTTCTTTAAATGTTCGCACAGCTCGATTGTCATTTAGTAAAAATTGAAGGCGTTCTTCAGCTTCTGGTAAGCCATATACCATACTATGATCTTCCATTTGGGTAACGAGATAGGGATCGCGTAAACATTGTTCATATTTTTGTTTGTTTGCTTCAAGTTTCTCATCCAGTATAAGCAACATACCTGCTAATTCATGAATAGCACTTTTAACAGCTCGCAGCGGTTCTATATGAGCACCACCTGCACAGACGAGGTTCATTCCACCCTTTTTTGTATTTTTTGCAATTGCCCATATACTTGGAATACCATGCTCCATCGTTGCATCAAAAACATGTAAATCATAACCTGTAATGGTCCGCATTCGTTCAATCATCAATTGTAATTCCACATCGCCTGCGGAAGCTAGATCAAGGCGGGGGAGTGGCAATTGTGCATACCACGTTAGCAAGAAAGCGTCGCGTTCGACTATTTCTAAAATGCCATGGAAAATCGCTTCTTCTAAACTACCTCCAATTGCACAGCCGTTTGAAGTTTCATAAACAAAAGCGTCCCTGTGCCCTAGGCTATAATATGCAATTGATTCCGGAACTAAGATGGGTCGGTTTTGTGATAAAGAATAACCCCATACCCAATCTTGAGAATAATCGGGATCAAATGGTCTGAATGGAAAATTCTCTTTTTCATAGTGTTCATCTGTATGTACACCAATTGTAAGAGGATTGATGGCTTTATCTTCTAATTCTCGATAGCTGCCATGAACATTTGTCCGCTTCCCGCGAGGGGCCATTCCGCAGTATCTCTCTAGTCCTTCTAAAATCGCAGTTGCCTCGCTTATCCTGAATGAATGTGTTCGACCTGCAACTCCTTCGTTACCAAAAAGTAATGGCATATTTACAATAACATCAGCGAATGGTAATAAGGAATGCTGCATCTTTCCATTCAAAAGTCCTGTTCGATAATCTAAATAATCTTTCGTTAAAAACGTATTTAAATCTTCAATAGAACGACATCGGTAGCTTTCAGTACTCGTTTTAAAGCTCGGTTGCAGAGATAGATAAGCAGAAGCTTCAGTGTCATCAGGTATTGTGCTACACACCGGACATACAGGATCAGGAAGAAACGAATGACGTGAACATTGAAGAGTTTGCATGTTAAGTAAAATCACTTCTTCAGCTAAAGAAGTACCCCCTTTTGTTACTATCTTTTCTGTTTCAGCATGAATAAGGTGACACATTTGTAGTAATGCACTTTGCGTTGCGCATATATCTCGTTGCACGGCAGCATCCTTTTTTAAGGAGTATTGCCGCTGTAACTCCCACATTTCTTTTTGATCAAAACCAGCTATAAACCGTCTTGCATCAGCACAATGAGAACATCCTGCTGCATGTGGCTGAACATAAGGGCCAATGATCCCTTCGCCAAATGAAGTAAAACCTCTTAGCCAAGGAATGTTAGCGGATCGAAACATTTCTTCAGCTTTATGATGGATAGAGGAAGGAGAACCATCATGTAGTACGAGAGCAAGTTTAATGTTTTCAGGGAGGGGTTCTTCAAGTGTGTTTTGATGAATGATAGAGTAGTGACCAGATAATTGCTGATTTACATAGCTTGCAAGTAGGCCATCTCCTACAATTAGTATTTGACGCTCCATCAGTCCACCTCCTCTTTTATTACCACACCAACTACACCACCTAATCCTTCTTTTAAAAATGGTTCAATTGCTAGGTCGAGGACGTAGGGATAAAGATTATGTTCCTTTAAATTCTGTAAAGCGAGTTGTAAGGATTCTAATGGTGGAATTTGTTCTTCTTTTTGTACTTCAATTCTAAACGACTCAGCATCGTGTAAAAGAATAGATGATTCCGATAATATATTAGAGTTATAGGGGATTTCGTAGTTTTGTGTATGAAGAAGTGCTTGTTGTAATGCGTCTCTTAGAGCTAGTGTTATATTTAGGTTTGCGCTACCATACCACTGATTGTGTATACGGGCCCAAACAACCGGAAAACCTAGTACATTTTCACCAATCCCTATCTTTGGTTCCCCGTGTATCACGGAGAGTGCACGTAAATAAAATTGGCAGTGGTTGTCATGAATTTCTGTTACTTGTAGTGGCACAATTTCTTCTGTTTGACTTAACTTCCTCGCTTGTAATGTGTGGGTTAAATGGTTTTGTAGCGCACGATACACACCTTCTAACATCGTTTCCCCAGCTCCGATTCCAATGAATTCATCTTGATCAGGAATAAGGAAATTAACCATTTGAGTTACATATGTTTCAATTCCAGTTAGACCTGCCACGCGGCGTGCTTCATCATGAGTTAATCCGCCACAAATAATAGTAGGGAGGAGGGAAGTAGGTCCTTCTGATAAGGGATTGGCAACTTGAACATAGCACTGGGACAACGGTAATTGCTTGAGATCTTGTTCATCCCATATGTGAAAAATTCCAGCTTTATTTGAGGTTAACTGGTCAAAAAAACGAAAAAGCTCATTTGAATGTTTTTGATCTGCATGTCGTTTTAAAGTGTCATCAAGGTCTTGTATTAATTCTATCGTAAAATTTTCAGGGGCTATAAGCGGGTGCTTCATAAATGGATGCCAATTTCCTTCGAGCGTTTCAAAATCTAATAGAAAGAAGTGCTTCTTTGTCTTCCTATTTGAGGAATCTGTAACATGTTTGAATAACTCAAAAACAATTGTATTGGCTAACATAGCACAAGCAATTGGAGAGACGGGATCTGGTGTTTGATCTTTTTGAATAGCAGTTTCATGTATACGGTGCCATGCGGATTCCCAGCATTCTTCAGAGTCAGAAGTAATGACAGGACCAGCTAAGCCTACATGCTGTAAACATAAAGCAGGAAGAAAGTTTTTCTTCTCTTCTCTACAAATTGCATGTATGGCCCTAAGTTTTTCGATATTGCCATTTTGAGATACATATAGAATCCAATCAAATGGATGAAAAACTTCCTGTAAAGAACAATTTCTCGTTGTATCTATTTCTTGAACAAGTACATCTGCATCAGTAGCATGTGCTTGTTGTACAAGTTCATTTAGCCGCGAGAGATTTGTTGCATCAGGATCGGTAATTAGGTAATGAAATTCAGGTAGACCAGATTCAAGTAAAGAAGAAATTAATGAAGTGAAAATAGGTCCAGAGCCAATCGCTAACACTTTAGATTGGCGATACATTTGAAACTTTAGAGGACCTGAGTGAGAGTAAGCCTCTAAAAATTCAATTTGCGGTTCGTATCTCTCAAGTAATGCATCTTCTAATTGGTGAGGGGCGTCTTGATTCAGATCTCGAACAAAACCATTTTTGTGCAAAAGTTCTCCAATTTCAAACACTCTATTTTGATAAGGGAGGGGAAGCCCATTTGTTAGCTCTTCTAAAGTGTGTTCTCCATTAAACATAGGCATTAATTTTTCAATCCATTCATAGATTCCATTACCTTGTATCCGGAACGAACTGGAGTTATTTCGAAAATAAACACCCCCGTTGGAATCGGGGAGAAAAAAGGTATCCTTGTTCATTTTTAGCTTTGTGGAAGCTTGCAGCGTACTCATTCTATTCCTCCTTATCAGTAAATTCTAAACACACATTATCAGTGTATGTACCGTGATTTGTCCCTTATGAGTTATTTTGATTAATAAAAAAGGCTACACGAAAGAATACATTGATTCTTTCGTGTAGCCAATATGATTTAGAAAGTCTATCAACCTTCTAATAATAATGATTTTGGATCTTCAAGCATTTCTTTAACAGCAACTAGGAAGCTAACTGCTTCTTTACCATCGACGATACGGTGGTCGTAAGATAGTGCAATGTACATCATCGGACGGTTTTCCATGCGTTCTGCATCGATTGCAACTGGTCTTACTTGAATTTTATGCATTCCAAGAATACCTACTTGTGGGCTGTTTAGGATTGGTGTTGACATAAGGGAGCCGAACACACCACCGTTTGTAATTGTAAATGTACCACCTTGTAGTTCTTTTAATGTAAGTTTGTTGTCGCGTGCTTTTTTACCTAGTTCACGAATTTCGCTTTCAATTTCAGCGAAGTTTAATTGGTTTGCATCACGTACAACTGGAACAACTAATCCATCTGGAGCTGCTACAGCGATTCCGATGTCATAGAATTTTTTAATGATAAGCTCGTCACCTTGAATTTCAGCATTTAACAATGGGAATTGTTTTAATGCTGCCACAACAGCTTTTGTGAAGAATGACATAAAGCCAAGACGAACATCATGTTTTTTCTCGAACGCGTCTTTACGTTCTTTACGTAATTCCATAACTGCAGTCATATCAACTTCGTTAAATGTTGTTAACATTGCAGATGTTTGTTGAACTTCTACAAGACGTTTTGCAATTGTTTGACGGCGGCGGGACATTTTTACGCGCTCAACTGGCTTTTCAAATTCAGTAGTTACTGCTGGTTTTGGACTTGTTTTTTCTTGTTTTGGCTCTGCTTTTGGTGCAGCAGCATGTGCTTGTACATCATGTGGTCTCACGCGGCCAAGTGGATCAGTGCTGCGTACTTCATTTAAGTCGATTCCTAATTCACGCGCCATTTTTCTAGCAGCAGGTGATGCGATAGGACGATCTGTATTTGGAAGACCTTGTAAAGCTGTTTTAGTTGGTGCAGCACTTGGAGCCTCAGCTTTAGGTGCTTCAGTAACTTCTTGTTTTGGTTGTTCTGCTGCTGGAGCAGGTGCTGATGTACTTACTGCAACGCCGTTTGCATCTAAAATTGCAATTACGTCACCAACTTCAACTGTATCTCCAGGCTCTCCTAGTAGTTGTGATACAATACCTGAATCTTCTGCAATGATTTCTACATTGACTTTATCTGTCTCAAGCTCAACAACGCTGCCACCTTTCTCAACTTTGTCGCCTACATTGATAAGCCATTGTGAGATAGTTCCTTCTGAAATAGATTCTGCAAGCTCAGGTACTTTAATTTCGATCATTTTAAATGTCCTCCCCTTATTTGCCTAACGGTGTGTTTTGTCTTCTTTTCTCTTCGGTAATCTCAATGCTTCAAGCCTGATTGGGCAGAAATTCTTTACAACTTAGTAGGTAAGGAACTCTGCCCAAATGAGCTTGAGTAAATCACTTTCGTTTTTAGTTGCTATAAACTTCTATTTCTTGTTTGTCTTGACGGAAGTTGTACTTTGTGTCTAATGCATGTGCAACGATAAGTTCTTGTTCCGCTTTGTGTGCATGTGGATCGCCGCCTGATGGACTTGAGCGATCTGGACGTCCAATGTAGCCTGTTTTTACTTTATCGCCAGCAAGTTCAAACAGAATTGGAGCCATGTAATGCCATGCACCCATGTTTCGTGGTTCTTCTTGTACCCAAATAATTTCTTCTAAGTTTTTAAAGCGTTTCATGATAGATTGAACTTTTTCAGCAGGGAATGGGTACAATTGCTCAATGCGAACAATATGAACTTCATCTAAATTGTACTCATGTTTACCTGATTCAACCTCTGCTGCTATATCAATTGCCATCTTACCAGTTGTTAAAACAAGACGCTTTACTTTATTTGGTTTTGTACCAAGGTTTTCTTGCTCTAGAGCCATTTGGAAACGACCTTCGCTTAATTCTTTTCCAGATGAAGTAGTAAGCGGATGACGTAATAAGCTCTTTGGCGTCATAATGACTAATGGTCGAACAGCTTCTGTACCAAGGATTGATGCTTGACGGCGTAAAATATGGAAGTATTGTGCCGCACTTGTTAAGTTTGCAACAGTCCAGTTGTTTTCAGCAGCTAGTTGCAAGAAACGTTCTGGACGTGCACTAGAGTGCTCTGGTCCTTGACCTTCATAACCATGAGGCAGAAGAAGAATTAGACCCGATTTTTGTCCCCATTTCGCTCTTCCTGCTGAAACATATTGATCAAATAATGCTTGCGCAGTATTTGAGAAATCACCATATTGTGCTTCCCACATAACTAAAGTTTCTGGAGCGAACACATTATAACCGTATTCATAACCGACAACAGCAGCCTCAGATAACGGACTGTTATGAACAGAGAATGATGCATTAATATTCGGTAAACGATGAAGTGGTGAATATGTTTCGTTTGTTTCTGTATCATGTAATACGATATGACGGTGTGCGAACGTACCACGTTGTGAATCTTGACCAGTTAAACGAATTGGCGTACCTTCTTGTAAAATGGTAGCGAATGCTAACGATTCAGCAAGAGCCCATTCCACTTTACCGCCATCTTCAAGAGCATCTTTACGACGTTCAAGAATTTTCTTTACTTTAGGATATACATTAAAGCCTTCTGGCCATTGTAATAGTCCTTCGTTTAATGCACGTAAAGTTTCAATTGGAAGACCTGTATCAATTGGTTGAATACCTCTTGCAACTACGTCTGGAACTTTAACGTGTATTGCTGCATCACTAGTATCAGCAGGTGGTACTTCCGCATACTCAGCTTTCAATTGTTCTTGCACAAACTGTGTAATTGTTTCAACTTCATCAGCATTTAAAACACCATCAGTTTGCAGTTGCTCTGCATAGATTGCTCTAACTGTCGGATGGTTTTTAATTTTTTTATAAACTTGTGGTTGTGTAACTGCTGGGTCATCCATTTCGTTATGACCGTAACGACGGTAACCGATTAAATCGATTAAGAAGTCTTTTTTGAACAGCATACGATATTGGATTGCAAGGTCAGCAGCTGCAAGACAAGCTTCTGGATCGTCAGCATTTACATGGACGATTGGAATATCGAAACCTTTTGCAAGGTCGCTTGAATATTTTGTAGAACGAGAATCATAGCTATCTGTTGTAAAGCCAACTGAGTTATTTGCAATAATATGAATTGTTCCACCAGTTTGGTATGCGTTTAGTCTGCTTAAGTTTAATGTTTCAGACACGATACCTTGACCAGGGAATGCAGCGTCACCATGAACTAAAATTACGAATGATTTCGAAGTATCTTGTTCAGGATGACCAGCTTTTTTACGATTTTCTTGAGCTGCACGTGCATAACCTTCCACAACAGGGTTAACAAATTCAAGATGGCTTGGGTTGTTCGCTAACGTTACACGTGTTTGAGCATCTTCAGCCCCAACAACTTGCTCTCTACCTAAATGGTATTTCACGTCGCCAGTCCAGCCAGCATTACTATTTACACCTTCTATAGTTGCATGTTTGAATTCTGCAAACATGTGACTATATGGTTTTTCTAGTACGTGAGCGAGTACGCTAAGGCGCCCGCGGTGAGCCATACCAATCATAACGTCACTTACGCCGCCCTTAGCACCTTCAGAAATAATTTCATCTAGTACAGGTACAAGCATATCAACGCCTTCAATAGAGAAGCGTTTTTGACCTACAAATGTTTTATGCAAGAATTGCTCAAAACCTTCAACAGCTGTTAAACGTTTTAAAAGAGCAGTTCGTTTTTTATTTGGTAGTGGTTGACGCAAGGAATTTGATTCCACCATTTGATGCAACCACGCACGTTCTTCACTATCTTGTATATGAGAAAATTCATAGGCTAAAGATTTTGTATAAACATCTTTTAATCTATTAATTACATCAAGAGCTGTGTGAATACCAATTGGTGCATCTGGCCATACTGTTTTTGCTGGAATCGCTTTCAAATCTGCATCGCTTAATTCGCTCATTACTTTCTCGATGAGACATTGTCCATTTGTTAGCTCTTCCATTGGATTAATATGAGCCAATGTATGACCGAATGAACGGATATTCTCAACAAGTTGAACGACTTTAAGAATCTTTTCAATGTTTCCTGTGTTTTGAGGAGAAAAATTTATTTCTGTGTTGTCCCCTGTTACGACATCTGCTTGGAATGTAGGAGCCCCAAAAGTTTCAAAAAGCTCTTGTAATTCCGGATCAACTGAACCTTCATTAGTCACGTAACGATCATACTGTTCAATAACATAGCCAAGGTTCGGACCATGGAATTTGGCCCAAGGGTTTGTCAATGTATTCTTCCTCGTCATTTGTTTAAACCTCCCAATGCATGTAATCCTTTTTTCATAATGTGAAAGAATGCATTTTGCTCTTTTCATAATTGATGAACCAGTAATGAATGTAAATGTTATCTTTACTCTTATGTTATTACAATAATTTACATAATACCAAACATTATTACTTATCCGTTTTGTAAAAAAACATTCACAATTACTTATCACCCAAGTTAATCTTTCATGTTATAAATTAATTTTAAGGAAAAAATAGGTGATTTCATCTGGTACATCAGTATTTAAAACAAAATCTTCCAGATGAAAGTATAGGATAAATTGAAAGAATGTTTCGACAAAGATGATTTGATTTATGTATATTAAAATAATAAGCGCTTTCAAGAATATTATACAACAATATAATGGAATATAGTATAAAAAATAAAAAATTATGAATTTATCGTAAACTTTGTTTCGATAGTGTTAAATATTGAAAGGAAAAAAGAAGTATTTGCTTATAATTGGTGATTGTCATTTGAAAATGGTTCATAAATCGTTAGTTTTTGCAAATATAACTGAAAATTGCTCGAAAATGATAGCAGGCTTCATTTCTATAGGAGAAGAAGTGTAATATTTTAAAAAGATAAAGTGCTTATAACGATATTAATTTTTCCTAATGATAGCCGATTGATATAGCAAATTTCTTTATGTAGATTAGGTAATGAGGAAGTGAGATATTATAACAGAATCGTTTAGAGTGTTCTTATTTGTTATGACTCTCCATTTTTATACTATTCAACAATTGTTTAAAATGAAAAGTGGATAAAAATGGGCAGGAAAGAAATAAGGGATCAATATGAGAACTAGATGAAGGGGATTTACGAAAGTATGAATGCTGTGTTCCTTTTGCGTAGAGATACATAGGAGCTGTGAAATGAAAAGGGAAACAGATAATGGGAATTTTGGTGTTCATGTCATTCGGCTGATAGTATTTTCAATGGTTCTATCGATAGTTGGTTTAGTTCTATGCATTCGTTATAAAAATCATCTTGATTAGAAATAAAAGATGGGAGTAGGGAGCTTTGAGGAGTTTATGTAAAGTAAACTTGACGTAAAGGTTGCTTTACATTTATACTCTGTGTAAGGAGGAGGGGAATATTTCCTTGGAAAACAAAATGGTAGAATACAGAAAAAAGTTTGGCCTGTCACAAGAGAAGTTAGCTGAAAAACTTGGCGTTTCTAGACAAACTATTATTTCAATTGAAAAAGGAAAATATGATCCATCACTTCCTTTAGCATTTGAAATTGCGAACACATTTCAGACAACGATAGAAAATGTATTTATTTATGAAGGGAAAGAGAACTAAATCTACATAGGGGGGAAAGAAAGATGAACTACTCACAAAAATATTTTTTGATTATGGGGATTATCTTTTCTGTTATGAGTGGATTTATGCTATTTATAGGTATAATGGCGCATTCTTCACCACCGTCACAAACGTACACATTACTAGCGATGACAGTCATGTGCTTTTGCTTAAGTTATCTCCATCCACAATTTAAGGAGAAAGATGAAAGGATGAAGTTAATTCGGCAAAAAGGAATGTTCTATTCTTATTTTGCGTTGTTAGCGTATTATATTCTATTTTCAATCGGATTAAATTTAAAGATCATTACATTGTCTGCTGCAGAACTGCTTAACATTTTAGCAGCATTAACAATTTGTACGGTCTTTATTTCATTCGTTATTTTGTCTAAAAAATATTAAAGCTGAAATGAGAAAGGTGAATGAGATAGATGCAAAGTATATTTGCTTTTGGGATCGGGCTGCTTTTATTTTTAGCAGTGTACTTATTTATTCGTAAGGATATACAAGGGAATACATTGACCAAGAGAGGTTTCTATAAGTTGATGGGGTGTTTAGTAGTCATGCTTATAGCAATTGTCGTAATGATTGTCTTGGTGAGTAAACAATTATAAAAAAGTATAGAATAAAGCCCTGTTTTTGTTTAAGTGTCAAAAGTAGGGTTTTTATTTTTCTTTAACATGGGGAGTACATACTTTGGTAGATAAGAAACAAACTACTACCATAGTGAACGAGATGGCAGACGGAGATACTGGTGGTTGATCTCTTGAATGGAAAAACAAATGGGAACAAGGAAGAATCCTTGTTTTATTTTTATGGACAGAATTATTAAGTAGAATATTAATAAATGAAGATGTTTGAAGGTGGTACTAAACTCTTTTCTTCCTTATTAGTCTATGCGATAGATAAAAGTATGCTTGGACAAAGAGAAAAAGGAGTTTGATTTGATAAAGTTTGTATGAGTTCGCAACCGAAAAATATAGGTTGCGTTTTTTTATTACTATGATTTTTAGTTGGAAAAGTAGATTAATAGAAAAGGAAAGCCCATTAGATCAATTTGCACTTTATATATTATTTGTTGGTACTGCAATAGGCATTTGGTCTGACCATGAGACAAGCTCTGAATATGATAATAATAAAGGAGATGTTGAATAATGGGGTATATCGTCGATATTTCGAAATGGAATGGTGATATTAATTGGGGAGTAGCAGCCCCGCAGCTTGACTTAGTGATTGCTAGAGTACAAGATGGATCAAACTATATAGACCCAATGTATCAATCATATGTGTCTTCAATGAAAGCTTACAATGTTCCGTTCGGAAACTACGCTTTTTGTAGATTTGTTTCCGAAAATGATGCAAGAGTAGAAGCAAGAGATTTTTGGAATCGTGGTGACAAAAATGCATTGTTTTGGGTAGCTGATGTTGAAGTGAAAACAATGGAAGATATGAGTGCAGGAACACAAGCTTTCATTGATGAGTTACGCATACTCGGTGCTCAAAAAGTAGGGTTATATGCGGGACATCATGTGTACAGCCCATTTGGTATGGAAAAAGTAAATGTTGATTTCGTATGGATCCCGCGTTATGGGGATATCAAACCAGCGTATCCATGTGATATGTGGCAATATACTGACGCAGGGAATATATCTGGTATTGGCAAATGTGATTTAAATCGTTTAATTGGAGATAAGCCTTTATCATGGTTTTTCGGAGATAATGAGCCTGCACCAGGGTTTCTTCCCCCTGATTGGAAAACGAATAATTTAGGTTCTATCACTGTAACAGTAGCTATAGCAAACATTCGTGAGGCGCCATCCTTACAAGCAAAAGTTGTACGTCAAGCGACAAAAGATTCTGGACATGTATACCTAGATTGGTTTTATGATGGTTCTCATTTTTGGTATAAAGTAGCTGAAAAAAACTGGATGCGCGATGACGTATGTAAAATCAATAAAGATGGCAAAACAAAAGGTGTCGTTTGGATTTCAGGAACGAACATCAATCTTCGTAAAGGAGCGTCCAAAAATGACCAAGTTGTAGGAAAAGCGCATAGTGGAGCATGGGACGTTCATTTTAGATACGAAGATTGGATTTATGTATACAAAGATGGCATTGAAGGATGGATGTATTTTGATGAATCTTATGTGAAATGGATTAGATAAAGTGAAACTTTAATCAGTGGAGGGTTTTATCCCCCCACTGATTATTATTTGAACCAGTTTGTTCTGCTGCACAAATGCATTTTTACAAGTTAAGCTTCTCGATAGTTAATGATGCAGCATTAATTTTGTGCCCGTTTAGAATGGGGAGTAACACATCTGTAGTTGATCCTATATTTCGAAGTTGTAGTGTTGAGCATTTGGGAATATGGATAATAGCCTGTCCAGAAAGCATCAGACTCGCTCCAGTCACTTGTCTTTGTATACCATAATTAGTAAGTCGCCCACTTACTAAAGAATCATTTAAAATTAAACCATATATTGAAGTAGAAGCAGGACCATCAATTAATAATAGATATTCGACTTTATAGTCGCCTGATTTAGGTATTATTAGGGTGTCACTAGGTGGGGTAAACTCTATACGATTTAATGGACCATTTCTATTAAATTCTATGTTTGCACCTGGTTTAATTTCTATAGGATTGTTACCTACAAGTGTAACGTAACCATAAGCTGGTTTCGACATTATTATGCATCTCCTTATTTATTATTCTTATCATTGTATGCGATCAAGTTAAAAATGATTGAATGTTAGTCTAGTAAAAATGAATTATGTATCCCCTATCTATGAGTGAGCATTATAAATAGACGTATAAATCATTCAAAGTACAGTGAGTAATACGCGTTTGTTTCAGACTTGTTCCTTTTAAACGATTTGAAGACAAACAAAAAACGCCTGTAGCGAAGCAGTCTGCTAACTGCGAACTCTTTTTTTGTAAAATTTTTATAAGTATGGAAAAATTCTTCTGTGTAATTACTTCCTTGTGGTAAAATATTCTATATGAATATTAAAAAGGGGAATGGTTATGGGGAATATTAAAGTTACTCCTGAAGAGTTGCGCAAGGTTGCATGGTCTATTCGATCAACAATCACCAATGCAAAGACAACACAAGAGCAGCTAAAGAAAGATATTGATATGCTTTGTAATGCTTGGATGGGTGCAACCTATATGAAATTTAATACAGATTTTCGAGATTACTCTTTAAGAATGGCTCGATTTACAATCATATTAGAACCGCTTGAGAAGTTTCTTCTTGCAACTGCACAAAAATTCGAAGAAACTGATAATATGGAGATTGCTAGTTTTGTAGGTTCAGTGTATCTACAAGAACCTGTAAATGGTCAAACTGAGATTCTTACAGGTTCAGCTGAATGGAAAGAAGATGGCCGCCTTGGTGGTAAAGGAGAGGGGGATTTAGTAACAGGGAAGTTCGCTATTTCAGAAAATACTAATTTTTCATTTAAGGCAGGACATGGAGAGATTGATATAAATGCCCCTTATACCTTTGATGCTATAAAAGAAGACTTGTTTACAGGCAACATTATCGGAGGTAAAGTAGGAGTTACAGGTCTAGAAAATACCATCACAACTAGCGCTATATTTGATCGCGAGATGAAGGTAACACAAAAATTCTTAGATGGTTCTCTAGCCTATGGAATTGAGGATTACACATTTAAAGATGATGCGGAGTTAACAGTCCAAAAATATGAACTATCAACAAAAATTGATATCCCCGATTTTATTCCTATAATAGGGGAATATGATCTTGAAGTGCGTGGCGAATTAGGATTAGGAACATTTGGTTATAGGTTTCATGTAGGTCAAGAAACTGGTGGATATGTTGGTGGTGGAAAAGTCGGTGGTGGTTTATTTGCTAAATTTGTTAAGCAAGGAGAAGAATAGTTGTGTTTAAACAAGCAAGAATTATAAAAATTTTTGGTTTTTCAGCCTTACTTATATTTAGTTTGTTTGCTCCTTATGGGTGGGGAAAAAAATTGGCACTTATTGCTTTTGTACTTATACTAGCCTTTTTATCTTTTGGTACAACAAACTTATTAGAATACATAACTAATAAATTCAAAAAGAATAGGGATAAGTAGTTTGTTTAAGCAAGGAAGAATTATTATTATTGGTACAATAGTAACAATCATTGCCAGTTTTATGGTACCTGCAGACATTAAAACAAAAATTATAAATGTACTTGTAGTACTTTTCTTTGGCGTAATAGCTATGGGATCTTCATTGTTTTTTGAACGTGCTTACAAAAAAATACATAAAAAGGGGAATAAATAAATGAAACTTGTACCAATTGGAACAGTAGTTAAACTAGAAGAGGTAGAGCCGATCATTATGATTATTGGAAGAATGGTTGTATCAGCAGATAAACGAGATTTTGATTATGTAGGTGTTCCTTATCCAGTAGGTTATTTAGGTGATGAAAAAGTATTATGCTTTAATCACGATAAGATTGTCGAGGAAATGCATAGAGGATATATGACTGAGAGTGAATTAGTTCTACGTGAGAAGTTAGTAGAATTGTAAATCAGCTGAAAATGAAATGTAGATTTGAAAAATGTGATAGGGGGAACTAAATGGGAAAGATAATGAGAATCCTTGTAATCATCGGCATACTTGTTCCTCCTGTACTACTGTGGAGTGTACCTGATATTCCTCTAAATGATAAACTTATTTTTACAGGTTTACAGCTATCTGTAGGATTCATCTCAGTAGTGGCGTTAGAGATTATATTTAGAAACCGTAAAAAGAAGAGGGCAAAATAAATATGGATCTTCTGCACATGAAGCTTGTATGAGAAGCTATCGGAAATATAAATAAAGCTATGTTTATAATAGTTCCTTTGAGAGGGAAACTCCTAGTGTATAGCTGGGAGTTTTTTATACATACTTAACAGCCCATAAGTATGAAGTAGCTCTTACTAAAATTGAGATTCCGGATTTTATTCCTTTTTTAGGTGGCTATGATATTACACTAAAAGGTGAATATGGGTTTGAGTACGGTTATAAATTCCATTTCGGGCAAGAGATGGGGGCATATGTGACAGCACCTAATGGTCATGGGGGAGGCTTCTTTTTTTAACTTGATAAGGAAAAAGGAGTAAATATATGTTCAAACAAGGTAGATTTATGATTATTATTGGAACCATGGTACTTGTTATTGCAGGGTGGTTTTTCCCTTTTAATTTATGGCAGAAGTTATTCTTCAGTATTGCTATGATTAGCATTGGAATTTTGGCATATGGAAGTTCAGTATTATTTGACCGTTTATCTAAAAAAATCACAAATAAAGGAGAATAAATGAAGCTTTTACCGATTGGAACAGTAGCTAAACTAGAAGATATAGAACAATTTGCTATGATTATTGGAAGAGTGGTTGTGTCAGCTGGTAAACGTGATTTTGATTATGTAGTAGTTCCTTACAAGTGGGCTATCTAGGTGATGAAAATTTTAATCATGATAAGATTGTAGAAGGAATGCATAGAGGGTATATGGCTAAGAGTGAATTAGTTCTACATGAGAAGTTAGTAGAAATGTAAATAAAGAGATACCTATAATTTCCTCTTTGGGGTGTGTACTCGCACTTTCTTTATTATGGAACTCGTTTGTTATAAACCTTATGGAAAAATTCAATGAAAGAAGGAATAAATAAACGCGTCCTTTCAAACATATGAGAACTATATATTTAATAACATTACCTATTATTGCGTTACTTTCATTGCTTTTTCCACAGTCATTAGGAGATTGTATTCTTACTTTCTTATATATACTTGTCTTTGGTGGATTAGCAATTGGATTTACATATTTAATGGACTTTATCGGGAAAAAGTTAAAAATAAATAAGAGTAAATAATAATGAAACTTTTCCTAATTGGAACAGTTGTAAAAGTGGCCCCATTAAATTAGAGGATTAAAAGAGGGAATAATAATATGCAACCATTTAAAGCAGGAAAGATTATTACATATATTGCAATAGCTATATTACTTGTAGTTGCTTTTATATCTCCTTATGAATTACCTAAAAAGATTGGCTTTATTATAGGTGTTCTTATTTTAGGAGCATGTGCACTTGGTACTAATAAATTTTATGAATGGAAGTTTAGCAAACTTAAAAACAAATAAGATCTAAACATAAGAAACGAGAATGATCATGGAGATTTTACTAATTGGAACAGTAGTTAAACTAGCAGAGGTAGAACAAATTATTATGATTATATGAAGTTTTGCTTAAAAAAATTGATGTTCCAAATAGTATCCGACTTTTTGAAGATCATGACTTAACCGTTTACCTAGAGTATGGACTTGGTACAGGCGGAGCGAGAATAAGAGATGAGTGGTATTTTGGTGATACTCATGGAAGAGGTTTTTTGCTAAATTTGTTAAGCAAGGAGAAGAATAGTTGTGTTTAAACAAGTGGGAGTTATAAAATTTTTGGGTTTTTCAGCCTTACTTATATTTAGTTTGTTTGCTCCTTATGGATGGGGAAAAAAATTGGCACTTATTGCTTTTGTACTTATACTGACTGTTTTATCTTTTCGTACAACAAACTTATTGGAATCTATAACTCATAAATTTAAAAAGGATCGAGATAAGTATTTTAATTGTTTTAGGATATTTTTATCCCATATTTAAAGGCGGACTAAAGTTCTGTATGGGCTTTCCCGTATCGCGAAATCTGTTACTGTGATATCGATATTTTCTTGTTCTTTAAAATATTGGATAGCTATTTTTTTAGCTTTAGACGCTATTTGTTCTTTTTCTTGATTATCTTTGTAATCCATATATTTATAGCATCCTAATAGTATGACTGAAATAATAAGGATAATTACTATCGATTTTCTATTCAAGTAAAGTCCTTCATACTTATTTATTTTTTTCTTAATCCGTATCGTAACCTATACTTTCTACTTTATAAGTATCTCTATAGTTTATATCTGCAGATACTCTACGTGTTGTATTATGAGTAACATACCCATATACAAAAACTACTCCAAAGTCTGAAGGAGCAAATTGAAAATCTGTTACTGTAATTTCGAAAGGAAATATGTATGGTAAGTGATGTTAACTCAATAGCATAATGAAAAAGAAACCAGCTCGTTATTTGAGTCGGCTTTGTTTATATACTTGTTGGTTTTGCTATACTCCGTATGTCATTTCATCCAAAAATTCCCCACCATTTCTAAGACATATTACTATCCTAGAAATTGCACAATTAAAATAATGCTTTCTTGTTCCGATGGATTCTTCTGGAACAGGTTCTAAATCATAAAACATTTCCTCTTTTTTATGAAAATACATTTTCCCAACTATTTCTTCATCTTCAAATTCTTTATTCATTGTTATATGGATTGCCATAGTTTATCTCCTCCATTTCAATTCCTCATCTATATTGAGTACTTTCCAAGGGTGATCTGATCTTAAAGTTGCATCGTGTGCTGTTTTATAATCTGTTTTAAAAATCCCTTCAAATCGAGATTCAAAATATTCCTGTTCTAAAATTATGTAGGAAAGGGAAGGGGTAGTAAATATGAAAATACAAAAATATACAAATGGAACTACTAGTTACGTTTTATAGAGATAATGATTTAGCAAAAAAGGGGGCTAAAGAGGTAATGATGAGCAGGCAAAATATTTCTTAAATAACAGAGGAAGTAATGCAGAGATAGTTGAGTTTGATATACCTAAATGGTTAGATGATTTTATAAATGAATATGCAATACCTCAAAAAGGATATAAATCAAATTCACTAGATCAAGGAGGTACTGCACCGAAAATAGTTGACGCAACAATGCCAGAAAATTCTTATGAATTGCCAGTACCTCGGATTGAATGAATAGAATAATACGCCCAAAATGGTAGGATTACAAAGTAATAATAAAAGGAGGATATTATGATATTAGAACCACTTTATGCAGAAAATATTGTAGTGGCAGTCATCTATAATAATGAATTTAAATGGTATGTAACAGATAAAGAATTATGGTTTTTAGATTATAATAAGCTAAACAATGCATATAAAAATTTAGGCGTAAGCATTGAAGATAATGACGAAGCTGAAGAAAGAAATGGAATGAAAGTATTAGATAATGAAAATGTAGAAGTGTTTTTACCAAGGATTAATAAATATATAACAACTAAAGAGTGGAGTTAGTATAGTCATATGGACACAACTTAGTTAAGTCCTTACAATGGATTTCAAGGAGGAAGTGTCCGTATGACAAACAAGAAATTTAATGAAGAGTTTAAAAAAATGGTTGTTGAATTATATCATTCGGGACAACCTGTCAAACAGTTAAGTAGCGAGTATGGCGTATCAGAAGTAACCGTTTATAAATGGATTAAAATATATTCTCCTATCACATCAGTTGATGAGGATGAAATGACGCTCGAAGATCTAAAACGAATGAAAAAAGAAATGGTTCGTCTAAAAGAAGAGAATGAAATTTTAAAAAAGGCTATGGCCATATTCGCGAGAAAATAAAAGATGCAGAATTACACCAATTTATCGATTGTCAAAAAGAAACACACCCTGTTCATATGATGTGCCAAACTCTTGGGATAGCGAGAAGTTCTTACTACCAATCTCAGCACAAAACAGAGTCAAAGCGTCGTCGTGAAAATGAAGAATTAACCCAAAAAATTATACAAATTCATCAAGACAGTGGAGAGCGTTACGGTGCGCCCAAGATTCATCAAATACTATTGGAACAAGGATTACAAGTAAGCATAAAGCGTGTACAACGGCTCATGAAAAAAGAAAATATTCGTTCCGTTATCTTAAAGAAATATAAACCACATTCATCAAACTCAATCGTAGAGGAACGGATAAATCTATTAGAACAAGACTTCTCTACAACGACAATCAATGAAAAATGGGTAACGGATATTACCTATATTCACACGCAAAAAGATGGTTGGTGTTACCTTGCATCTGTCATGGATTTGTATTCTAAAAAAATTGTTGGATATTCATTTTCACGAAATATGACAACGAATCTTGTGGTAAAAGCGTTAGAAAACGCTTACTATGCACAGAAACCACCAGAAGGTCTCATTCTACATACTGACTTAGGAACACAATATACAAGTCAAGAATTCCAAACGATACTCGCGAACTATAAAATCACCCCCTCTTTTAGCAAAAAAGGGTGTCCATATGATAATGCTTGCATAGAATCGTTTCATGCCACTTTAAAGAAAGAAGAAGTATATCGTACAAAATATGTCACATTTAAACAAGCAAGCTTAGCATTATTTCAATACATCGAGGGATGGTATAACCGCAAGAGGATTCATAGTAGCATTGGTTATAAAACTCCTCAAGCAATAGAAGATCTAGCTAAAAAAGTAGCTTAGATTTAACTTTTTTGTGTCCAAAATATTGACTCAAATCCAGAGGAATTAAATTATTTATTACTTGAAAATATTAAAAATAAAATTGAAGGAGAAGATTTATTAGATTTTAGTCCGGTATTATTAATTAACTTTGATGATAAAAAACTATATTCAATGTTTCCAGAGCCAGCATCATATGAAGAATATGTACCAAAAGATTGGAATGGTAAATATGAAGATTTTACTGAGTTAATACCTAAATTAGAGAAATACTGGATAGATGAGTTTAATAATAATCTATTGTTACTATGATTTAAAAGAGATAAGGATAGTGAGAGAATGAGTAATGAAAATGTAATAACTATATTAAATGAGGAATTTGAAAATGATAAAACTGGTGAAAAGGTTCATGTGAATTGATATGGGATAGAGGGTATAATTGTTTATTTTGATTGTAAAGCAATTGAAAGAACAGGAGATTATAGAATGTAAGGCCCAGACGAAGTTTATCTATATTCTTTATCTGGGTTTTGTCTATGTATTTGATATTATAGAGGGTGAAAATGTTATTAGAGAAAAAAGTCAATTTGCAATATTAATAACTTATATGATCAACTGTATAATCATTACTGTAATCTATACTTGTAGAAAGCTCCTTCTTTTTGTCATCAGATACATAAATCCTACTACTAGAGATATCTGGAGAAAATTTTATTTTTAGTATAAAGGAGTACAATAGTAATGAAATATCCATATAGTTTTGAAGTACTTAAAAATAGAAAATTAGTTATGAGACTTCCTCAAGAAATTAAACTTGTTGAAACTTTTTTAGGCGTTGAAGTTTCTGCGTTTGGAGATTGGATTTTAGAGGAAATACATAGTGTTTTAAACGGAGAAAAAGATTGCATAGTAGTAAATGGCAACATTTGCGGTATAGAAATTCGAAAAGATACAACTACTGTCCTAGACAATTTGGCTGAAGATGGTAAGGGAGAGTTTTGTGAGATAGAAACGATTGAATTAGTAGACTTAATTCATATTTGGCTAGATAAACAAAAAGAATATAAAAAAGGGAAAAATAAAGAATTGTAATAATTTAAGTGGCTGACTTCTACATGAAGTCGGCTTTATCTATTATTTCACATACCTCCCATTATCTTACGTTTTAAAGTTGTTTTCCCTAGGGAAAACGACTTTAAAATACGAAATAATAGGTTTTCTTTTACGCTTCTATATCTTTTCCCTCTGTTACCACTTTATCTCTCCACAATACATGGTATGTCAACACGAAACTAGACAATTTTTTTAA
>NZ_NTRO01000025.1:0-90736 GCF_002560575.1 Bacillus sp. AFS023182
ATTTGGAAGCAAGTATTAGGAATTAAAAAGGTGGGAATCCATGATAATTTCTTTGAAATTGGTGGAGACTCGATTCTCAGCATTCAGATTGTCTCTCGTGCGAAGCAAGCAGGTTTGCATTTGACACCAAAGCAAATGTTTGAACATCAAACGATTGCCGAGTTGGCGCAAGTAGTCAAAGAAGAACAGGGTGTACAAGCAGAGCAGGGAGTTGTAACTGGAGAACTGATCCTTACACCAATCCAGCAATGGTTTTTCGCACAAGATCATCCGAACCCACACCATTGGAATCAATCCATGTTTTTTAGAACAAAAGAGCGACTGGATATAGTATTACTGGAGGAAGCTGTGCGTACCCTTCTAATCCATCATGATGCCTTGCGTTTAAGATATGAACGTTTACCGGATGGAGCTTGGAAACAGCGGAACGAAGGGATCGAAGAACAATCGACGCTGACCGTGATTTCATTAGACGAAGTGCCGCAAGCAGAATGGCATCAAGTGATTCAAACGGAGATTGACACTGCACAAGCAAGCTTACACTTAAACGCAGGACCGCTAATGAGAATGGTGTATTTTGATGAAAGTGAGAAAAGAGCCGGTCGATTATTCTGGGTGATTCATCACTTAGCAGTGGATGGTGTTTCTTGGCGGATTTTACTGGAGGATCTACAAACGGCGTATAATCAAGCGAGTCAGGATCAGAAAATCCAATTATCTACGAAGAGTACATCCTTTAAAGCGTGGTCGGAGAAATTGCATCATTACGCTGAAGCTGGGATTGCGCAAGAAGTGCGTAATTACTGGGAGCAGCAGTTCGAACAAGAAGTGGCTATGCTACCAGTGGATGCAACCCTTGAAGATCCAGCAAACACAGCAACTGAGGAGATTACCGTGGTGCTGGATGAGAAAGAGACCCGTGCGTTATTGCAAGAGATTTCAAGCACCCATCGTGTCCAAATCAATGAAGTACTATTGACAGCATTGGTACAGGCTACGGCAGCATGGACAGGTCATTCGACGCTGACCGTGGATCTGGAGGGGCATGGTCGAGAAGAGATTATTGAAGACATTGACCTATCGAGAACCGTAGGATGGTTTACAAGTATTTATCCTGTTCACTTAAATATTACAGGTGCCAACACGCCAATTGCAGCATTAAAAGCAGTCAAAGAACAAGTGCGCCAAATTCCTAATAAGGGCATTGACTATGGGATTTTGCTGTACTTGAATCCAGCGATGCGTGAGCGATTGGAGTCTCAGCCTGCACCGTCCGTTAGTTTTAACTATCTTGGACAATTTGACCAAATGTTCTCTGACGATGCGATGGTTGTTCCGGAGACCGGGTTTACGCGCTTAGACCATGCTCCTGGTTCCAAGCGATCACATTTAATCGATGTAATCGGAATTGTAACCGATGGAAAACTTCAGTTCACTTGGGTGTACAATGTTGGACAGTTTGCGAAGTCAACCATTCAAAGTGTTGCAGAGAATATGCTCCATCAACTGAGAGGATTGATTCATTCTTCGGGTGGAGAATCTGCGCTGACCGTTTCGGATTTTGCGATTGCAAATCTCACCCCAGCAGATTTAAACAAAGTACTATCTAAGATGAATCGTGGAAAGATCCATCCGATTATCGACCTGTATCCACTATCACCTTTGCAGGAAGGCATGCTCTTTCATACACTGCATGATCAAGGGAATGAACATGCAGCGCCGTATATGGTGCAATTAAATTTCCTGCTTAGAGGGGAATTGGATATCCTTACATTTGAGCAGGCGTGGAAATCGGTGATTCAGCGGCATGAGATCTTTCGTTCAGCATTTGTGTGGGAGGAGATTGAAGAGCCCTTACAAGTGGTGTATGAACATATCCCGTTTAAACTGAATGAAGTGGATTGGCGTACGTTGTCTGATGAAGAAAAAGAGGAGAAACGAAAAGCCTTTTTGGCATCGGATCGAAAACAAGCCTTTCTTTTTGATGAAGCGCCATTGATGCGGGTGACTGTCATTCAAGAAGCGGAGGAAGAATATCGGGTTGTTTGGACGCATCACCATATTTTGTTGGATGGATGGAGCCTGCCACTGGTATTTAACGAATTGCTTACAGTGTACCAGAAGAGGATGAAAGGAGAGGCTGTGGATTTACCTAAGTCACCGCCATACAGGAAGTATATTCAGTGGCTGAAGGAGCAGGATCAGGAGCAAGCGGAAAAATTCTGGAGAGAGAAACTCAGAGGCTTTACAGCGCCAACCCTACTTGGCTTAGAAAGTAAGGAGCAAGAAAAAGGTTACACAGAGAAGGTAACTTATTTATCAGAAGAGCAAACCCAAGCGTTACAAAACTGGGCGAAGCGCAATAGGCTCACTTTGAATACGGTAATTCAAGGTGCGTGGGCCTATCTCATGAGCCGGTATAGTGGAGAAGATGACATTGTCTATGGTGTAACTAGCTCAGGACGTCCTACGGAGATTATTGATGTTGAAAACATTGTAGGTCCTTTTATTACCACATCACCGACGCGAATTCAGTTGATAGATGATATAAAAGTAATGGATTGGTTGCAGAAGATACAAGAGGAAGAGATAGAAAGAAGACAATATGAATATGCTTCTTTGACGGAGATTCAAGGATGGAGTGAAGTTCCTAGAGGAACCCCACTGTTCCATAGCTTGTATGTGTTTGAAAACTACCCAGTGAAAGAGGAGTCTTCAGGAAATCTAGAAATTGGTGAGTTGGAAGGAGTAGAGCAAACTCATTATCCATTAGGATTGACAGTTGTTCCAGAAAGCCAGTTGTTGTTAAAGTTGAAGTATGATTGTAGCAAGTTTAATGGACTCACCATTGAACGGATGCTGGGTCATTTAAGCCAGGTGTTAAAGCAAATGATCGAGAACGTTGATCAAACTCTGTCGGGGCTGGTGTATGTTACGGAAATAGAACAGAAACAACTACTGGAAGAATGGAATGATAATGCAGCAGCGTATCCACGTGAGAGTGTGATTCACAAACTGTTTGAAGATCAAGTGGATCGTACACCTGATGCGGTGGCAGTGGTGGATGAAAATCAGCAGTTGACGTATCGAGAGCTGAATGAAAAAGCAAACCAATTGGCCCATTATCTTCAGAAATGTGGGGCTGGGACGGAGTCATTGGTCGGGCTTTGTTCCCAACGTTCAGTTGGGATGATTGTCGGTCTCATGGGAATCTTGAAAGCTGGATCAGCCTATGTTCCGTTGGATCCATCGTATCCAGAAAGTCACCTACGATATATTCTGGAGGACACAGGAATTCAAATATTGGTTACAAACGAAGTATCACAAGGTTGGATACCTGAAGAAGTTGAAACAGTTTGTTTGGACCGGGATCAAGCAATGATTTCGCAAGAAAACACCCTTTCACCAATATGTAAAGTGACAGGAGAAAACTTGGCGTATGTTATCTACACTTCAGGTTCGACCGGGAATCCAAAAGGGGTTTTGGTGCAGCATCATTCGGTATTAAATCTATCCTATGGTTTACAGAAAGAGGTTTTTTCACATCGGACACCTGTTAACATGCGCGTTGGTCTAAATGCCTCAATCGCCTTTGATTCATCCGTTAAACAATTACAAATGCTTTTGTATGGTTCTGGTTTGTATATTATTTCAAACGAAGTTCGCAGTGATCCTCAACAGTTTGTATCTTATATTCGGGAGAATAAGTTGGAAATGTTCGATATAACACCTTCACTACTCCAATTACTCATAGATGAGGGGTTGTTAGAAACAAATGATAGTGTTCATGTTCCAAGCAAGGTACTGGTCGGTGGAGAAGCAATTGTGCCGTCACTGTGGGAACAATTAGTAAGGGCTGACAAGATCCATTTTTATAACGTGTATGGTCCTACAGAATGTACGGTTGATGCGACATGCTATCGTATCAAAAAAGACAGTAAAAGAGTAACCATTGGGCGTCCGTTGCCGAACGTTCAAGCCTATGTATTGGATGGGAATTTGCTACCTGTTCCAGCTGGTGTAACGGGTGAACTTTATATCGGTGGAGCAGGCCTAGCGAGAGGATACTTGAATCGTCCAGAGTTAACGTCCGAACGTTTTATTCCTCATCCATTTAATGAAGGGGAACGGTTATACCGGACGGGAGATCTAGTCCGCTATTTAGCTGATGGCCATTTGGATTTTCTGGGAAGAATCGATAATCAAGTGAAAATTCGAGGCTTCCGGATTGAGCTTGGAGAGATTGAAGCGAAATTAGAAAGTCATTCATCGGTGAAAGAGGCAGTAGTTTTGATAAGAGAGGACCAACCAGGAGATCAGAGATTGGTTGCCTATGTGGTGGGTGAAGGAAGTATGCATGAATGTCGTGAGCATCTCAAGAGACAAGTACCGAATTATATGGTTCCTGCACACTTTATTAAAGTAGACGCGATTCCGCTTACAACAAATGGGAAGGTTGATCGAAGGGCACTGAACAGCTTAACGATTCAAAGTGAAAGTACCTTTTCTACACCAATCATCCCACGGGATGAAATCGAGCATCAGCTGATTACGATCTGGCAGGATGTGCTACAGATAGAAGATGTCCATGTAAACGATGATTTCTTCGATAGAGGGGGGCACTCTCTCCTGGTAATTAAATTGATTTCAAAAATCAGAGAGAAATTTGGAAAAGAGATTAAGGTGTCCGCATTGATTGAGAATCCGACAGTGGAAGGGATCGCTTGTCTCATCCGTGACAATCATGGTATGGAAAAATCGTTTTCGGTTCTGATTCCATTACAAGAATCAGAGAAAAGGCCTTTCTTCTGTGTTCATCCGTTTATGGGTAATGTATTCTGTTACATTCAGCTAGCAAGGCTACTCAAGGATCACTGCTCATTTTATGGTCTACAGAATCCTCTCGTAGAGAAAGAAGGAATGGACGGGTTGACTTTGTCGGAAGTAGTTCAACTCTACACCGAGGAAATGAAGCGAGTTCAGCCAGAGGGGCCGTATCGTCTGGGAGGATGGTCTCTGGGCGGTGCCATCGCCTATGAAATCGCAACTATACTACGGAACCAGGGAGAAGAAGTTGAGGTGTTGGTACTAATGGATACTAAGGTGCCTTCAGAAAAGGATTACAAGACAGAGGATGAAATGCTATCTTATATATTGGAGCATTTCATCCATTTAGAGCTAGTGGAGCAGGAAGAAGAGCTCGTTCATCAACAGGACATGCTTGTTAAGCAATTAATTGTGGAAGGAGTGCTCCCGTCTGATGCAGATCTTACGAATTTGAAGCAAATTATCAATGCTCACAGGAAGTGTCTGAATTTAATGGCAGAGCATGATTTAATACCATATTCTGGGGAAGTCATTTACTTTAGTGCTGAGGAAGATAAAGAATTGTTCACGGATTGGAAGCCGTGGTTACGGGGGAAAGTGAATAAGTATTCGGTGCCTGGGTCGCATGAGGAGATCGTCTTCTCCCCAGCAGTGGAAAAGATAGCCAAATATCTCGTAAATGAATTAGAAGGGATAGAAGGAGCGTACCTTTCGTTAACCACAAAGTAGAGTGTCCAGAAGGATACAACTTTATGAATATAAATTTTCACTATCAAAGGTATTATTTGTGAATAGTGATGTGAATGTAAAAAAAGCCGCTCAATGACTGTGCATCAAATTTGTGACATTACGAATATATCAAAAGCAGCACTGTATAGGGTTCTGGTGCAATAGAGACATAGAAACATACATGGACAGTTCAATGACAGATTATGATGCAATTACCCTGAAGTTTCTGCACCAGAACCGAGTATTTTAATTATATTTCTAGGTGAAAATTGTATATTTACATTAATATGTAAATATACAATTTTTTTGCTTTATATGTATTTCGAGGGTGTTACGTAATACATAAGATTTTACACCTCTAAAAAGGAAGTGATTTATAATACGAATTCACGCTGTAAAAATACCAAAGGATATTGATAATAATTTGTTTAATCAGTTTAGTAATTTGATTTCAAATGAGAAAAGAGAACGAATAAAGCCTTTAATAAAATTGGACGATGTTAATAGGATTTTGATAGGAGATTTGTTAGTCCGTTCTTTAATCTGCGAAAAATATAAAATTAATAATGACGAAATTAAATTTGTATGTAATAAGCACAGAAAACCTTTTGTTAAAAATTTTTCTGATTTTCATTTTAATATTTCGCACTCAGGAGAATGGGTGGTTTGTATTACTGCTAATTCAAATGTTGGTATTGATATAGAAAAAATTTCAGAAATAGACGCTCTTAAATTAGCACAAGAATTCTTCTCAGAGGACGAATTTCATGATTTATCTAATATAAATTCTGATGAACAAATTAGTTATTTTTTTGATCTTTGGACGTTAAAAGAAAGTTATATAAAAACTATTGGGAAGGGGCTTTATATCCCGTTAAATTCATTCTCCATAAAAAAAGAAGCTCAAAATTCAATTTCATATAAGAACATACCTCGAAATTTTCACTTTAGACAATATAATATTGAGCCTAATTATAAGATGGCTGCTTGTGCAACACTAGATGAGTTACCAAAGGAGATAATAATTAAAGATATTTATACAATTTGCCAGAATATAAAAAAATTTAATCGAGGGAGACAGTAATGACGAAGATTAAACTCTTTTGTTTGCCACATGCTGGGGGATCTGCGTTTAATTACTCAAAATGGAAAAAATACTTTAATCCATTTATTGAAGTAATTCCTATAGAGTTAGCCGGTAGGGGATGTAGAATTGAAGAAAGCCTTTATCATAGTATTGAAGAGGCTGTAAATGATGTCTATAAAATTATTATTAAGCAGCTAAATAATTCACCATATATTCTATATGGACATAGCATGGGAAGTTTGATCGCCTATGAATTAGCCAGGAAAATACAAATTTCCAATGACGTATTACCTGAGTTTCTTGTTTTGTCTGGTAGAAATCATCCAAATAGCAAAATAAAAGATATCCGACACAATCTACCTAATGAACAATTTAAAAATGAAGTTATTGCTATGGGTGGTACACCATCCAAGGTGTTTCAATCAGAAGAATTAATGGAAATCTTTCTCCCCATTCTAAGAGCGGATTTTAAAATCGTAGACACATATATACATAATAATATACAAGTATGTGATATTGATTTTCTAATCTTAAATGGAAAAAATGATGAATTAACTTCATATGAAGAGGTGAAAAAATGGGAGCAATACACAAATAAAATGTGTACATTCCACTCTTTTGAAGGTAAGCATTTCTTTCTACATGAAAACATCGAAGAAATAGCAAGCATAATTATAAGAAAGTTAGTTCCTCAAAGATCCTTAATGTGTTTTTTTTAGAATTTGATGAATTTATTTTAAGGCTGAAAAAGAAAAAATATCAAAGGTAACTTCCGCATTTGAAATATAATATAGGAACAAAGTAGAGCGACAATCAGCTGCGATTTAATTCGAAGCTTTTATTTTAACTATAAAAAAGAACGCCTAGTGTGAGGATTTTGGCGTTCTTTTTTTATTAAATTATTGTTTCACCGTGTGTATTCGTAGGTGCAGGTGGTTGTCCGTAGTCATAAGCCGGTGCGGGCGTATCACCTTTATTATCGGTAAGAGACCAAGTATCACCTTTATTATCGGTAAGAGACCAAGTATCACCTATATTGTAAGATGAAGACCAACCTTCTCCATGTGTATGTTCAGGTGCACCACCGGTATGCCCATCACTATACGCCAAATCCGGTTTTTGTGGTGCGGGTGTATCACCCTCAGCCATTGCTAAGAAACCAAATGCTGTAACGGATAACAGTAGTACTGTTTTAAGTCTTTTCATTACACTAACGCCCCTTTTTCTTCATATTTTTTTCTTGCTTCATTACTCATGTGAAAATACTTACTTGCTTTCTTCTCGTTCTTTTCCTTATAAAACATAGTTGCTAATATTTCAGTGTATTCTTGTACGCAACGTGTTAAGTTTTCTACTTCGAAGTAGGAAATTCCTTCTAAAACAACACTTTCCAACGTTAGAGAATCAGAACCATTATTCATTTCCTTTAGGATATTAAAGCGGTGCACGTATTCCCTATTTTCTATCCTAGTACAAGCTGCAAGCCCTTTTTCAATTAGTGTATCAGCCTTGTTGTGTTCGCCCGATTTATAATGTTCCCAAGCCTGTAAGAACATAGCTTTATAATGTTTTGGAAGATGTTCTGTAACTTCTGATAAACGACGGATAGCTAAATCTGAAAGGTTTTGATTTGCGTATAACCAGCCTAAATTATTTCTAATACGTAACAGTAGTTCCGTGTTATTAATCTTTTTAACAATATCAATAGCTTTATTTAAGTGTTCTTCTGCTTGTTCAAATTGTCTTATCTGTATACATGCTAAGCCTAGGACGTTCTCTCATAAAGCAATGTTAATGTCATAGCAGTTAGTTTTACTGAAAAAGTCTTTTGCTTTACTAGCATGTGAAATAGATGGTAGAGGTTTATAAGTTTGGTAATAGAAAGATGCCAGCTGATAATTAAATTCTGCTTTTTCTAATTCGGCAGGTACATACATTAATAGTTTTTCGGCTTTCTCAAAATGTTCCCCAGCTTCATTGTATACTGCAAGAATTGTGCTGTGAATTGCTTTGAAAAAATGATAATAATAGGATATAAAGTTGTTATCCGGTATATCAAAGGAGTTAATTTCATTAAAGCTATCTTTTGTAATGCTTAAACCATCAGTTAGTACTTTATATCTAAAATCTAGTAAGGAGTAATATAATAATAAATTTTTGTCTTCTTTTATATTAGCAGTCTTCTCTTCAACTTCTTTTTTTAAGTTAGTTGCTTTTAATTCCTGTTGCTGTAACATTGCCTAATACCAGTCATTTAACAAGTTTGTAACCTGTTCATTCCCCTTCATTTGAACGTTCATGAAATCCCCTCTGTTTTTTGAATATTCTTATAATATACGATAGCTAAAATGGAATACATTGGAAATTGATATTCGCTTTGAATCTTTTCCATATGAGCCGCATAGCAAAATCAAAAATCTAGATGATTATGAAAGGTTTATGGAAAATAAGCGTATTTTTGGAGCGAGATTGTTTGAATGTGCACAGAAGCGGGGGATCCTTGCTAAACGTAAAAATACGAAATTGCTTGTAATGACTGTTCCAATTCAAGCAATGACAATTCGTGAGACAGTACAAAATATCAAAAAGCAGTTTGTAGCAGTCGAAGATTGTATCGATGAAGTTATTAGTGAAATGAAAAGAGAGAAATTAATAAAATAATGTTTAAGTTTAATATTGATAAATTTATTGAAGATATGTATGTAATAATTCGGGAAAATTGTACTAACTTTTCACCCAAAATTCTATAAATACAGAAAGTTTTACAAAAAAATACATAGAAGTGTATATATGTAATATTGAGATGAATCGATTTTTATTATGAATGAGAACCATAATACGCCCATTTCAATTATCATTAAATATACATAAAGGGGAGAAGGAATTTGAAAAGAAGAATTGGTACAGCAGTCGTTGGTTTATCTGTTTTAGGTTTTGGAATCTTTGGTGTTGCTGATGGAAATGATGGAGGTATCGTTCAAGCAGCTTCGATAGGAGAGCGTGGTGGAGCTCCTGTTTATAGTCATGCTGACTTTCCAGCTTCATCTTATAATCATGGAGACGTACCTGCGCCAAAATTAGAAGCAGATGGAGACACAGGAGCGCCAGTATATACCCATGCCGATCATTGGTCGCCAAGTTATTCGTATGGGCATACTGGAGCTCTTGAGTATAGTCATGCCGACCTACCTGCACCGAAACTAGAAGAACATGGGGATGTACCTGCACCAAAATTAGAAGCAAGTGAAGCCCAAGCTAATTAAGAACATGGTACAGGAATTTAATAAACGCTGATAAAAGGGTTATATACTTTAGAGAAAAGACATTGTTATAAATTACAAGGTCTTTTTTCTTTGTGAAGAGCGTCTCTACTTTCAATCCTGCTGCTTTTTTTGTGTGTTTTTGAAAGTTTCTTTATTTGTAGGAATTGCACATACTATCTTGATTACAAAAACGTATATGTATCGTTTTGTGTTAGTTTGAAATAATGATTGATGATTTAAAACAAAGTCCGATCATTTATAAAAAAGATTGATAATTAATAATAAAGTTCGATAAAAATCTAACTTCAGGATTTTTCATTAAACAGAGGGGCAGGTTATTTGAAAAAGGTGGAGAATATTGCTAGTGTTTTTGCATAGGGGGGATAGAATGGGAGATACAAAGATGATAGCTCAAACAGTGAAGGAAACATTTGTTCAACTTAATGGTTTTAAATTATTTGCAAAATTTTATGGAGATAAAAAGAATACACCAATTGTTATAATGGATGCCGGATATGGGGACTATTCTAAAACGTGGAAGTATATTGTGTCTGAAATTTCTGTACTTACAGATGTACTCGTTTATGATAGGGCTGGATTAGGAAAAAGCGAAAAAAGCCCGAATCCTAGAACAAGTACATATATGGTAAAAGAGTTGAAAGAAGCCCTTATTCGATTGAATATTAGGCCTCCTTACATCTTGGTAGGACATTCTTTTGGTGGGGGGTAAATGCACGCATATATACTTCTGAATATCCTCAAGAGGTCGCTGGGGTAGTACTAGTTGACTCTACACCCGAAGATTATAAAGAAAGGTTTTTGCCAACAATGTCTAAGGAGTTTCAAGATGCTTACAACAAACAATTTGTTTATGAAGGTACATATGATGAATTTATGGAAAGCTTGAAACAGCTAAAGGATTCAAGAAGGGAAATAAGTATCCCTTTAATTGTTATATCAGCAGGGAAAAAAGCTCATTATTCAGAAGAATCACAAGGGCTATGGAATAAAATGCAGAAAGAGATTCTTCAAATATCTTCTAATGGTGAATTTATAATAGCTAAAAATAGTGCACATTATATACAAAATGATGAACCAGAAGTCGTAGTTAATGCAGTAAAAAAGTTAATTGACAATAGTTAAAAATTAGATTGTTAAATAATCAAACTTTTTATAAAAATTTCATACTTCATTAGAAAGCTTAACTCTATTTTGATCAAACTTAATTCAAAATGGAGCTTTTTTATTAGATGCTTGATTAGGTTGTGCGACTTCGTTTGTATCAAACTTAATTCAAATTCTACATTTTGTAAATAGTGATGTTCTAAATGTTCTGAAAAATATTTAGAAACCGCAGAGTTAAAAAAGAGACCTTAAAAAGACAGAAATTTCTGGTAAGATTAAATATATATATAATATGGATGAGGAGGATTTATATGTCGGTAACTATGGGAAGCGAAAAAGTTACAAAGTTATTGAATGATTGGTATATTGAAATTCGTTCAAGAAACATTACTAAAGCCCATCGTATGAAAGAACAGATTGATAGCATAATTCAAGAATTAAAAGTGGAAGAACGGGAATCATTAGAGGATAAGAATTTACTACTATATTATTCTCTTCTCGATTTTCGATATAGTTATTTGATTGATAATGTAAGTTTATCTCAAGAGAGCTTTGATAAGATTGATTCTTTCAAAATACCAAAAGATGAGTTTCTATCTTATTATTATCATTTTTTTAAAGCAATTCATAAGAGTGCAACAGGTAGATATAATGAAGCAAGCGAACATTTTGATAAAGCAGAAGAATTTTTAAAGAACATTCCTGACGAATTGGAAATGGCTGAATTTTATTACAAATTAGGTTCATTTTATTATGATAGATATCGAGGTCTTTTAGCGATTAACTGTGTTAGTAAGGCAAAAGAGATTTACCGTAAATTTAATGGATGTGAAACAAACATTGCTTTTTGTGAAAATCTATTAGGTTTAGCTTGTACCCATTTAAAGGAGTGGGAACTAGCAGAAGAACATTTTGCAACTGCGATGGATCAATTGCAAAAGATTGGTGAAGAATATTATATTTTAATGGTTCGACACAACTTTGGTTTGTTATATGCAAGTCAAAATCTTTCCACATTAGCAATTCGTTATCTTTCTGAGGTGGTTGAGAAGAAGCCTAAACATTATAAAGCTATCCTTATTAAAGCGAAAGAGCATTTTAAACTTAAGGAACATGAAATAGCAAGAGAACTAATTGAAAAAGGATTGCAAATTTGTAATAAATTGAAGCATGAGGAATATCAGCATCGTTTTATGATTTTAGAAGCGCTGAATGGGGACGTTCCTGCTGAAAAACTTGAAGAAGTAGTATTAGCAGGAGTTAAGTATTTTGAAAGAGAAGAGTTATATACTTACGTGCAAGAATCTTTGGAAGAATTAGCGATTAAGTTTTATCAAGAGGATAACCATTCTAATGCAAGTAAGTATTTTTATTTAAGTGCACAAGCGAGAAAAAAAGCAGTTGATAAGGAGGCATTAAAATGAAAAAAACAATGACTATTTTAATGGGAATGATAACGGTATTAACTTTAACATTGGGCATGCAATTACCGGTAGAAAAACAACATAATTCAGAGTTTACAAGATTTGCAGATGGAGATCATCACTAATAGTACCTTGTTATACTATGATTGAAATGAGTTTGGAAAAGAAATAGTTGCAAAGAAAAAGACATACGACTGTGAACTGCACCTCCAATTGTTAAACCGTGTTTAACAATTGGGGTACAGTTTATTGAGAAATTAGGCTTTTTAATAGGAAAAGTAGGACACATATTAACAAAATACTTTCTTAAATCAGGGATCAAATTATTCAAGTAATCGGCCATTATCCCCAACAGCGGTACGACTACCAATGAATACAGTCTGCCACATATCATTTGCCAAGTATAAGGATACGCATGGTTTATTCATTTTTACCCCCTTTTTTTGCATCGCCATCTATTCCCCATACCTTTCGTAGTTCTGTTGGTATGAGAAACGGAGTATACTCATAATTGGTCATAGTGAGTGACTGACGCCTGAGCAATGCCAGCCCGAGTTGATTAGCCATACTTCCAAAAACACCTGAATAATCAGAATCAAAAAAAACCATTAGTTCTTTGAATTTCATTAACTTTTGCCAATTGGAGCGGGGTACTTCCATCCAATCGGCAATTTCGTTTCCTGCGATTTCTCGAATTAGAGCAGGAATAATGTTATCAAACACCTCACCTGGAATTAGATCTGCATGATATTCAAGAAGAGCCTGAGTCATCTGAATTCCTTCGGGGGACGGACCATGATGCCTTCTTCCAATCGTTTCTGTTAACATTATTGATTGTTCCATGGTCTCTGGGATAATGTCCTCCCGAACTCCTAACATGGATCCTACGATTTTCCAAAAATACAGATAATCTTCGGCCTGTTTTTCTGTTATCTTCATACCTAAGCGACGAAGGCCATCAATGATAACACTAGAGAAGGTTAATAGAGTACCCAACAGATCCTCCTGACAAATGGGGATACCATTTTCTTTTTCGTCCCATCTACCGGTTTGTTGAATTAAGTGACGAATAGCTGAATGCATTAAACGAACTTTTTGGATCGCTTTGATTCCTTGACCTTCGGGTTCAAGCCCATCTGGTGCCATGACATGAAGGATGAATTGTCCTGTTTCAGCTATGCTGCGGTAGGCATTTTGACCTAAACGATAACTGAATGTAAGGACCTTAACACCTTTGCGTGCTGCATAACAATACACAAGTGAGCCTGTTGATAAAAGTAAAGTGATAGCAATACCATGTTCCCGAAATAAGTCAGTAGCGTTTCTCATTCGGGCCCAGTCAACTCCTTCTGGACAACAAGCTGTATCTCTCAGCCAACTTTCGATGTTATCAGGAAGCTCTTTTGGATAAGACTGGTCATTGTTAATTAATTGTTTCAACAAAGAGTTTACTGCACCAACCTGACTATTTTTGAACAATTCTTTAATAATTCCATCCGGAATAGGGTCACCTTCCATCCGTAAACTCTCCATAAACTCGTCGGTATATAACATCTATTTCCCCCCTTAACTGTTTATTGTCTATAATCTAGTTAACCCGAAGAAGAACAAGAATATATTCAACGATACATATATATTTTATTTATAAAAGTAATATGAAAATCTATGAATAGTTAATGGCATTGCAGGCAGTATGAATAAACATAGGCAATAATAGACTCTCGAAAATAATAGGTGGTGAATTAACATTAGGAAAACAGTCAAGCAAATCTAATTTTTAATGGAGATAATGTGGTGAAGGACATAAAAAAGGGTTTTGGTGCAAGTAATCTATAAAGCTTAGATATACTGATACTATCAATCTAAAAAAGGACGTTAAATGGTGAGTAATTCAACACATAATGGTTACATATTTCAACAAGCTATTTATAATGAAGCTATGATGAATTATTAGGCTGTAAATAGGATAGAGGAGTGTTGTAAGTGGGATTTTTTGACAATTTAAAAGCGAATGTAAAAAATGCAAAAGAGGCGATTACAGAGCAAAAGGAAATTGATAAGTCATTAACAGACAAGTTAAATTGCGAGGTGGTTGAAGGAGAAAATCATATATTCACAAAACATTTTGCAATGGGTAAAACGAAAGATAGCTATGCAATGATTAACCGAAAACATAAAGTGAAAATTATTGCTTGTAGTGAGTATCATGAAACAGAAATAGGAAAGTCTGCAACTAAAAAAATTGCAGGTGCAGCTGTTGGTGGAGCATTAACAGGAGGTATTGGTGCCGTTGTAGGTGCAATTGCAGTTGGTAATAATAAAAAGACAGTACATAAATTTGATAAATTAGTGGCTATTGATGAAAATGGTTATACACATGAAATAATTCTGAAAAGCACACTTTTACAAAGGCAGCTCATCAACAAACAATATATCAATTAGAAGAGAGAAACAATTTCTTTAAAAATATTATTGTATTGAAATGAATCGGTATAATTTAAAAACACAGTAATGCTCAAGGGCGTGCACTTGCTCTTGTTAACAATGGAAAGTATATTAATTTGACTAGTGTAGGTTTTGGTGCAAAAAAGGAATAAAATGCATATGTTCTTAACGGAATCGTATCTTATACAGCAAGTGCAAACAATTTATGGATGAATTCTTTCTGTTTTTGGACAGACTGGTCCCGTAAATCAATTTGTTCTTTTTTAATCAAATGCATGGCTTCTACTCCAGAAAGAATGGTTGTAGCTGTGTCAAAAGATTTGAACCCTAGCATAGAACGAATTCGCTTTTTTATATTATAAAGCGATGATCTTGCTCTACTATGTTATTCAAGTACTTTTGTTGTTTAAGTTGCATACAGTCAGGTATGCTTATCTCTTTTTTCAACTGTTCAATCGCTATAGTATAAGCCGGATTCTTATCGACTGTTATGACACAAGGCTGCGAAACATGAAAAGATCGCAAAGCTTTCTTGAAAAAGCACTTTGCAGCCTTCTGATTTCTTGTTTGCTTAGGCAAAAATCGCTTGTGTTTCCTTTTGAATCAACAGCACGGTACAGATACATCCATTGCCCCTTAACTTTGATATATGTTTCATCGACTCTCCAAGAATCATTGGTTTGCTTGAGGTGACGACGAATTCGTTTGTCCAATTCATAACCATACTGATGAACCCAACGCATAATCGGATAAGCACCGTTCCTCCATCATTTCCACCAAATCACGAAAACTTAGGTTGTACCATAGATACCATCTTACCGCTAATAAAATAATATTAGGCTGATAGTGCTTCCATTTGAACAAATTGTCCTTTTCCATACTGATTACACACCTTTTGTGGAGTAATAGTATCAGTATGGAAAAGATTTATGGATTTGTTGCAATCGTCCTTAAGTTTTTGCACCAGAACATTAGTATCAATTTGATTAAACATTATTCTAAAGCAATAGCAGAAGAGGAAGAGAGATTTCATTGGAATTCAAAGTTTAATTAATTGTGCTTTGTTAGGTTCACCCGAGGGTAAAGTATTTCTCCTAACAGATATACAAGGTTCAGAAAAAGGAAATATAGTAACTAATTATTCTTCAAATCAGTTTATTAAAGAACATGAGATTTCTGGACAAGCGTGGAATACTCTTTATGAAATTACAATTTAATAATTGAAGAAACAATAAAAAGAGTTTCCAAACATGCATGCTTATTTGTAAGTTAAACTTAGTCAGCTAACGCATGCGTTAGTTGAAGCTCACGATTTGGGGGTGTAGAGAATGAAGTTTGAATATCAATTAACTGGTTTAGGTTGGGCTGAAGGAATTATTGAAATCAATAATCAGGAACACTATTTTGAAATTAGTTATCTAACAGATGGATTAGGGGATTTTTTGAATGGACTTATGCAGTTAAATAAATATTGTGTTCCAGATGATGAGTGTAGAGAAAATGTTAGTTTAGAATGGGACTCTGAACCAGCAGGTACAAATATATTTTTACAATTGATAGAAGAGGATACGCTTTTTATAAAGGTTATAAGTTATAAAGATCTTAATTTGAAATTGAGTCCAAAAGTAAAAATAGAAACAAAATGTTCTTATACTGAATTTTTACGAAACGTAATTAAGGAAATAGATTTATTAATAAAAAAATATGGAATCGTAGGATATCGTGAAACATGATATGAGTATGATTTTCCTTTAAGTACTTTTTTAAAATTAAAACACTTCATTGTTAATTTTAAAAAATATACTACGCAATTGGTAGAAGTGTATGGAGACGGATTAGAAAAAACTGATTTGCAAAATGATTTTGATTTATTAATGATGAAAATTTAATTAAATTTCTAATCCAACTAACGCATGCATTTGCATCAGAACCAGAAAAAAGGAAAAAAATAAAAGGCTGAAGGTGTGAAAAATTTTGAGTAATATGAATAAAAGTCGAATGGAGATTCTGAAAAGAAACGCTAGTAGAAAAGAACTTATAAACGAACTTTCTAATATTGTTACTATTTCTAAGGAATCATTTATGAATACAGAATCTAATGATTTATTTTGTAAAGAATTATTTAGTAAGCTAGAAAAAAATTCAAACATAAAAATTTTTGGTAGCACAGATTATAAAGAAAATGGAAAACTATCAATAGAGCTATTAAAAGAAACAGTTAAAACTATTAAAGTTCCAGTTAATCAAGGAAGGCTCTTTTTCTCTAGAGGAGGTAAAATTGAAGCAGTTAAGCTGAACATCGCTAAAGTATTTGATAATTTAGAAGAGTTATCAACCATATCAAGATTTCTAACTGGATATGCGGATTTTGTATTAGTTGGAGACGATTTAGAGTTTGGGGTTGTTATTGAGTGTACCGAATATCATTACGAATTCAGCATGTGGGGAGTAACAGAGGTTTAAACGGTTCTGGTGCAAAGATGATTACGTAGATAATCCAACATGAATGTTATGATTTTATGTGAATGAGCTGGTCGGGAATTAATATGAAAATCTGTATTTTTATATTTTGTAAAGATTGAATGTTCGTAATTTGACAGCGTTCGAGGTTTGCACCATAGCCGAATAATTACAATCATACTACGCCTTTCGCTGTGCTTCAGTTGTGCCCTAGTAAAAACAGTCGGGCAACACGTTCCCAACTGTTTTTATTAGGGTGTTAAATTTCTCTAATAAGAAGGGCTTAATTATGAATAACAAAATTTCATTAGGTAGGTGTGAATAGTGTTATATAAAGTAGATGATTTTGAGTTTTCTGGAAAATATGACTGTTGGGATGGATCTATACACGTAAATTGTTCCGTTTCGTTTTTTGGGCAAAAAAATATTGAAATAGGGGGGATTTAGAAAGTAATCAACCTTTAACAAAAGAAGCTTATAATACGCTATGTTATTTAAAGGAGCACTTTGATATTGTTTATAAAAATATACTAAAGGGTCTATTTGAATTGCAATCTAAGAGTTTAATGAGTTACGAGATATATAATGAAAATGATCATTCCTTTAGTCCTATTACTTTTAATAGTATGGAAGAAATCCATCCTTATATAGGAACTCCTACATTTGAAATTTTAGCTGATTATACAAAGGATGACTATGCTTACTTTGTAATTTCGTTTCATGATGAAGGTGGCTTGCTATCTATTGAACACGGTCTTACAGCCTTATTTTTAAAAAATGATATGATTCATTTCGAGCCTTCTGATTCATACTGTATTCTTGAGATGCTTAAGGATTATGAAGAAAACTGTTCAAAGTGGCAAAAAGATTTTTGGTTAGTATGTTTTGAACTAAATAAGAACAACTTATTAAATGATAGAGAATTGTTTAGAGCTAAGTGATTGAAAAGTAAATAACCCTCTTTGTTTTTAAACAGAAATCTTAAAAACAAAATTGATGAACGTTTTTAGCGTTATAAAACCTAGCATGTAACAGCAAATGAAGCTTATGTATATGTAAAGTAATATGAAAAGCGAATCCTTATTAAAGGATTCGGCTTATACATTTTTTTATTTCATTATACTCCATATGTCATTTCTTCCAAGAATTCTCCACCACTCTTGATACATTGCATTATTCTGCTACATGCACAATAAAAATAATGTTCACTTGTTGCAGCGGATTTTACCGGAATTGAATATATTTCATGAAACATTTGATTTTTTTTATGAAAATACATTTTTCCAACTTTATCTGGATATTCTGAGGGATAAAATTGATATACAACTATTTCCTCGTCTTCAAATTCTTTATTCATTGTTATATGGATTGCCATAGTTTATCTCCTCCATTTTTATTCCGCATTTATATCGGATGTTTTCCAAAGGCGAAGTCCATTTCTGCCCCAAAGTAAAAGTGGGCAGAGAGTAGTTATACCAGTGATTTACGGTAGATACTAATGGAAGAATAATATTAAAAAAATAGTAGATACAGTTAGCAACGTTGGCTGTGAGGTAAAGATAATAGCATACAGGGAAAAAGAGAGTACATAATATATCTGTATACAAGTACTCTCTTTTTGGTTTTTTATGATTTTGTAAAGTTCCAATTAGTAGAAACAAATCTAGTATAGTGATTGTTTTGGTATATACCCGTTGTTTTGATTCTTTTCTTTGTACCTGCTTATGACTATATGGAATAAGTTCATAATAAGTTGTAGTTTTAAAATATTTAAAGGTTTTTTTGAAGATTGCTTTTTTTTAAATGAATGCTCTATGATCATTATTTCTTTTATCTGTCAATCCCTGTAATTTCTATCCTGTAATTGTCCGTATAAATTACATCAACTAAAATTTTGCGAGTTGATTCATTAGTAACATGTCCTGATACAAATATTGAACCAAAATCAGAAGGAGCAAATTTAGACCCTGTTACTGTGATATCAATATTTTCTTTTTCTTTAAAATATTGGATGGCTACTTTTTCAGCTTTATCTTTAATAACTTGCTCCTTTTGTTCATTTTTATGCTCCATGTATTTATACCCACCAAAAAAAAATAAAAGGATGACTATTATTAAAAATAGATACCTTTTTCTCAAAATTCTCCCCCTCTTTTTAAAAAAAATATATAATTAAGAATATACTATTTATTCGAGTTGTGAAAGAATAGGAGGCGATAAAGTTTTAGATCAAACCTACTATGAGATGTCCAAATTAGCATATAGTGATTCGAACAAAATTCCTGAGGTAGTTACCATAAAAGATAAACAAGAGAATGTGTTACAAACTTGGCAAGTTAGTAACGAAATTGATAACTCTCTTTTACATGATAAAAAGACTGGGTTTGATGCAGTTGTATTTGAAAGAGATGTTGATGGTAAAAAGCAAGTAGTAGTAGCATTTAGGGGAACACAAGGTGGCGACCTTTTGGGAGAAGGTTCCGAAGACCTTACTACAGATATTGATTATGTTGCTTTAGGAAAACCAGTGCACGAGAAAGCCAATCTTGATACTCCAACAGCATCTATGACTGGAGGAGAACGTATATATTACAATAAAGAAAATGAACAATATGAGTATCGAAATCAATGTACAAATACTGATGAATTACTAAAAGAAGTAAAGAAAAAGTATCCAAATGCTGAAATTTCTACAACAGGACATTCATTAGGAGGACCAAACGCGGAGTATGGGGCGCCCTACATACCCATCAACTTAAGAATTCAGAATTACCCCAAAATGACAAAGCTAGCTTTCTTGGATACTATCAATAATGTGCGTAATGTAAACTTCATATGTATAGTGTATACGATCTTTTTATTTAAATATAAGGCAGTTGAAACAGGGGTTCTCCAACCTTTAGAGAATTATTAATAATAAACTTAAAAAGGTATCAAGAGTGGTGAATGAATGGGAAAGAAATTCGATTTTTATATAGACGCGGAAACAGAAAAATGTATAATAACCAGGCTTCGGACTGCCGGTTGTGTTTTTGCAGAAGATGAGGCGCAGTTGCTTATCTCAGAGGCACAAACACAGGAAATACTCACCGACATGGTGGAACGACGAGTAGCTGGTTTTCCATTGGAACACATCATTGGTTGGGCAGATTTCTGTGGTACTCGGATAGCTGTGGAACCAGGAGTTTTCGTTCCTCGCCGCCGTACCGAGTTTCTTGTCCAACAGGCAGCTTACCTTGCTATGCCAGGAGCTATCATAGTTGATTTATGCTGTGGTACAGGTGCGGTGGGCGCTGCACTGGCTAGAGTTCTAGGTGAGGTCGAGTTGTATGCAGTCGACATAGATTCAGCCTCAGTGAGATGTGCTCGTAACAATATTAATTGGGTCAAGGGTAATGTGTACGAAGGTGATCTCTACCATCCACTTCCAACTAAACTGCGTGGGTGCGTCCATATTTTGGTCGCAAACGCACCCTACGTACCTACAGAGGCAATTAAGCTGTTACCTCGAGAAGCCCGAAAATATGAGGCAAGGGTGGCACTCGACGGTGGAGCGGAAGGACTAGATGTCCAGCGACGGGTAGCTGCTGAGGCATCACTCTGGCTGGCACCCGATAGCCATCTACTTGTTGAGACTAGCCAACGACAGGCATCGCAAACTGTTGAGATATTTGCTCAAAACGGGCTAATCCCACAGGTGAAAAATTGTGACGAACTGGATGCTACTGTTGTAATCGGAACTCGACCATCTCTTTAGAGTGAATACGGATAGCTAGACATTACCACCAATAAAGGCCCAAGAATCTATAAATTCTTGGGTCTTTATTTGTACTTCCGATATCGGGATCTGGCTTATTTTCTTCTTGATGGAGTGAATACTTTAGTTGAATAAAATTCACCACTAAAAGAAACTTTGTTATGACCTATTTAGTTGCAGGGGTAGCTTGTGTAGTTATAGGAACACACTTTTTATTTTCACAGTTGAGTGTGTATGAAATTCGTATGTTAAAAAAGAAGTTGTATTTTTAAAAGTAAACAAAGCTATACTACACTTAACTTTTCCTATTAAGAATAGTGCTACGATTGTGGTTTCTGATTCGTTATACGATAAATTTCCGAATATAAGAACGTAAGATGATCCTATGGTAGTTAAAAAGATCTATGGATTTTTAGTGAATAATTGGGAAGAAATAAAAGGAGTTACAAAAAAGGTAGGAGACAACAATGGGGATAGTTGTTTTTAAAAATATTTAGAAAATCCAGTTGACACCCATGCTACTCGGTGATACAATGTACTTGTAATAAGTGATGCTGAATAGTGTATTTTCTCAAAAGCTATTCAGTAAAAAATTTGCCTTGGTACTCTGTAATACTGAATATAAGTCAGACAGAATAGAGGGGGTAGAGGAGGAACTTAACATGGAAAATTTAACTGAAATGCTGAAAGGTTCACTGGAAGGGTGTGTGCTGGAAATCATCAGCCGCCATGAAACCTATGGCTACGAGATTACCCGCCACCTGAACGAGCTTGGGTTTACCGAAGTTGTGGAAGGGACGGTCTATACTATCCTTGTGCGATTAGAAAAGAAAAAACTTGTGAATATAGAAAAGAAACCGTCAGATATGGGGCCGCCCCGCAAGTTTTACTCACTTAATGAGGCTGGTCGCCAGGAACTTGAATTGTTTTGGAAAAAATGGGATTTTGTATCATCAAAAATAAACGTCTTGAAGTCAATCTAGCTTCATAAGATATTCCATCCGATATTTTTGGAGGGTCTTATGAAGCTTTATAAAAAAGGAGGAAAATAACATGATGGAAATGTTCAAAAAAATGATTGGTGATAAAAAAGAGTACAAAATGATGATGGCACGGGTTGGAGCCCTGCCAGAGGACTACCAGTTTGTATTTAAGAAAATTCAAAACTACATGTGGAATTTCTCAGCGGGAAACGGGATGGATATGCTACACATACAGTATGAATTAATCGATTTGTTCGAAGCCGGTGCGGCGGAAGGGAGACAAGTGCTAGAAATCACTGGGGACGACGTGGCGTCCTTTGCTGACGAATTAGTGGCAAATGCTAAAACATATGTCTCCAAGTATCGTGAAGATTTGAATCAAAGTATCATGAAGCGGTTGAGAAAAAAATAAATTTAATAAATAGTACCGACTGATTAGCTGGTTACAAATGTGAATTACTGCCATCGCTATTCAGTTATACTTTTAACACGGTACTAAGTAATACAGATTATCAGTCAGACTAGATAGAAGAGTATAGGCAATCTGCTCCGCAAAGCGCTTTTTATAAGGAGGAAAAAAGTATGAGCAATGCAGCGATTTCTGTAAAAGGGTTAAAAAAATCCTTTAAAGACAAGGAAGTCTTAAAGGGGGTGGATTTTGAGGTGCAGCGTGGCTCCATTTTCGCACTGCTGGGCTCAAATGGAGCGGGCAAGACGACGACGGTCAACATCCTCTCGACACTGATGAAGCCCGATGACGGTGAAGTAGGTATTTGTGGCTTTAACGTCCAGCGCCAACCAGATCATGTTCGCCAAAGCATCAGCCTAACAGGGCAGTTTGCAGCTTTAGACGGCATGCTCACCGGGCGGGAAAACCTAATGATGATCGCCAAGTTGCGTGGAGTCTCCAATCCCGCTCAAGTCGCCGATAATCTGCTTGTAAGATTCAGCCTAACCGATGCGGCAAATCGCCGGGCAGATACGTATTCCGGCGGGATGAAGCGCCGGCTTGACATTGCCATGAGCCTGATCGGGACGCCAGCAGTCATTTTTCTCGACGAACCGACGACAGGGCTTGATCCCGAAGCGCGAATTGAAGTGTGGGATACTGTCAAGAAGCTGGCCGACGGCGGCACAACCATCTTGCTTACAACCCAGTACCTGGAGGAAGCTGAACAACTGGCGGACCGTATCGCCATCCTACATGGTGGGAAAATCATCACGACCGGTACCCTTACCGAACTCAAAGAGAGGTTCCCGCCAGCGAAAGTGGAGTACATCGAGAAGCAGCCGACATTGGAGGAAATTTTCCTCGCGATTATCAGCAAAAAGGAGGAGATGTAAATGAAAAGTAAAACAGGGGTATTACTAGGGCGTTTAATGCGCAACATCATGCGCAGTCCGGATACGATTATCACGGTGGCGATTACGCCGATTATGATGATGCTGCTGTTTGTCTACGTATTTGGCGGGGCCATAGAGACAGGGACGGACAACTACGTCAATTATTTATTGCCGGGAATCTTGCTGATGGCTATCGCATCCGGCGTTGCTTACACTTCCGTCCGGCTGTTTACGGATGTAAAGAGCGGGCTGATGGCGCGTTTCATTACCATGCCCATCAAGCGCTCGTCGGTATTGTGGGCTCACGTATTGACCTCGCTTGTTTCCAATCTGCTTACTATCGTGGTGGTTATCCTCGTCGCGCTCTTGATGGGCTTCCGTTCCAGCGCGGATATCCTGGATTGGCTCGCGGTAGCTGGGATACTCGGGCTGTTTACGCTGGCGCTGACATGGCTGGCGGTCATTCCCGGATTGACCGCGAGATCTATGGAGGGGGCGACAGCCTACTCGTACCCGCTGATTTTCCTGCCGTTTATCAGTTCGGCCTTTGTCCCCACCGAAACCATGCCTAAAATTGTCCGTGCGTTCGCTGAGAACCAGCCCGTGACTTCAATCGTGAATGCGATTCGTGCCCTCTTGTATCAAGGGCCTGTTGGTAACGATATTTGGATCGCGCTTGCTTGGTGCGTAGGCATTATGGTCCTCGCTTACTTCTTTGCCAATAAAGCATTTAAACGCCAGTTAGGATAAGTACACCATCGGTTCGGTGTCTCGTGGCAACTAAATCTTCCGAAATAAAATATGTGTTTGGAAAAGCGCGGAAAAATTGTCCGTGCTTTAATTATTTGTCATGTTTTCAAGATAACTTAACTGGTACTGTGATATTGTTTCTTGATTAAACAAATCAGCATCGAAAACACTTTATATAAAACTTCAAATATTGTTCACTATTCCACAAAATTTCTTCCAAATTTTATGTTATGATTAACCAGTAATGATGATTAAACACTTGAATTTGGTACAATAATTGGCCATAACAGTGAGAACAAAAGTTGTGAGATGAACGCATTAAAATTCTAAAACACTAAAGGGGAGATCACATATGAAAGCAGTAGTGGTTAATAAAAACAGCAAAGCAAACATTGATGTTATTGACAAAGAATTGCGTCCGTTACGCTCAGGCGAAGCATTAGTAGATGTAGAGTATTGTGGAGTTTGTCATACTGACTTGCACGTTGCGAATCATGATTTTGGTAACACAGATGGCCGCATCCTTGGGCACGAGGGTGTAGGTATTGTAACTAAAATTGCTGATGATGTTACTTCACTTAAAATTGGGGATCGTGTAAGTATCGCATGGATGTTCCAATCTTGCGGACGTTGTGAATATTGCGTAACTGGTAGAGAAACATTCTGTCGTGAAGTTAAGAATGCTGGTTATACAGTAGATGGCGGCATGGCTGAACAATGTATCGTTACTGCTGATTATGCGGTAAAAGTACCAGAAGGATTAGATCCTGCCGGGGCATCATCAATCACATGTGCGGGCGTAACTACATACAAAGCTATTAAAGTATCAAACATTAAACCTGGTCAACCTATCGTAATTTACGGTTGTGGTGGATTAGGTAACCTCGCTATTCAATATGCTAAGAATGTATTTGGTGCAAAAGTAATTGCAGTAGATATCAATGATGACAAATTAGCATTAGCTAAAGAGGTTGGTGCCGATATGACTATCAATTCAATTACTCAAGGTCCTGCTGATAAGATTATTCAAGAGACGATTGGTGGCGCTTATGCTGCTGTAGTAACAGCGGTTTCTAAAGTAGCCTTCAACTCAGCAGTTGATGCGGTACGTGCTTGCGGAAAAGTAGTTGCGGTAGGTTTACCAGTAGAAACTATGGACTTAAACATTCCACGACTTGTACTAGACGGAATTGAAGTAGTTGGTTCTCTAGTTGGTACTCGTAAGGACTTAGAAGAGGCATTTATGTTCGGTGCAGAAGGAAAAGTAGTGCCGGTTGTTCAAACTTGCCCATTAGAGGATGTACAAGATGTATTCGAAGAAATGGAACAAGGTAAGATTCAAGGTCGTATGGTAATCGATTTTAAACAGCATAAGTGTAATTGCGAGTGTAAATAATTTATTTTGTTTCAACTATCGTTGGTACGATTCTCTTAGTAAATATTAAAAAGGTAGCTTCTTGGGCATAAGTCCGGTATTGAACCGGATTTATGCCTTTTAATTTTGTCTAGTTCTGTTTGGATTTGAATCAATATTGTGGACACAAAGAAGTTAAATCTAAGTTACATTTTTAGCTAGATCTTCTATTGCTTGGTAAGTTTCATAGTACTTCAACAAAGGAGGAAGTTGTTACAGAAGCAATGTGCATTTAATTATGCTTGTAAAAAAAATAAGACAAATAATTTTCTAGTTATTTAAGTTAGTATAAATATGTAAAAATTATATATCGATACATGTATATAATCTAGTATGATTCATATCGAGGTTTTTAACATACTTCAGCATATTAGCTTTATACCCTAAAGATGAAAAAAGAAATCTTTTATTTCTATAAGGTCTCTTTTTTTAATGCAATCCATATAAATGACTCATATACCGAACATACTTCCAATACATGAATCATTTGTATAAATTGCATTGAGTATGACTCCTAAAAAAATTATAGGACATACCTCTTAAGTAGATTAAAAAACTAAGTACTTGATACATTTCATATTTCATTTAAATATAGCTAAATCTTTTGAATGAAATTTGTAGAATAACTTTTCCATAAATTATCTTCATCGTTTTAAAAATACTCGATTAGATAATCATAGAAGAAAACAATTTGGATAGGAACAAATTGTTTTCTTCTGGAGGGTACAACAAAGAAAGAGTAGGAAAGCAATACACAAACATGCCAATCAAAAGGAATGGAACAAACTGACAAAAAACAAAAACTGAAAAATCAGAAAATTAAATCACTAAGGGTGCCTATTTACTCTCTCTTTGTGAGTATAAGTTTAACATTAATAATAAAATAAAACAACAAAAAAATACAAAATTCTGATAAAATCGACATTTTTCTAACGGATAATTGTGTAATGTGTTTTTTGTGAGCAGTGTTTCATTTAAAATCGTTTTAAATCTGTTATAAAGGTATTAATTAAAAGTGCCTATTTTCATGTAATTCTGCATATCTAAATAAAGGATAATAGTGTGAGTTATGGTGTTAAATTATACTATAAATATTTTCTTTATAATAAACTTAATCTAGTTAAATTTAAAAAATTCATTTCCATGTAGAAATATCAAGTTGTAATTGTTTTGAGTACTTAAATGATGTTTGATAATAGTTTTTTTAGTATAACAATTCTTTTTTGTTTAAATAAATAAATTTTAAGGTGATTAAGTATTATTATGTAATTCTATGATTTACTTATAAAAAACTTAGTGTTTTAATAAGGGTGTAAGGTCCTTACAACTCATAAGATGCAAAAAAGAGATCAAAATTTTTATTTATCTTTGATGAAGGTTCCAAGAGGGATAGTTTTATAGAGAAGTAATATGTACAGATAGTTATAATCTACAATTACATTCTCGTAATTAACATCAAAATAACCATTTATATAGATAATTGGTTATAAAGTCGTTTTTCTAAAAATAGAATAAAACACTTAGAGTTTAATCTAAATGTTTTATCAAGAGATATTAACCAATAGGAGGAATTAACATGAAAAAAACGTTAGTCGCAGGTTTATTGGCTACAGCAGTATCCACAAGCTGTTTCACACCTGTAAATGCTTATGCTGCAGAAAGTAAGCAACCTCAATTTAAACAAACAAGTGTTCAGAACTTTCTTGCTGTGAATACACTATCAAATTCAATCAGATCACTGGGCTCAAACACTCCTTTAATACAAGGATATGGATTAGTTATCTTAAAACAACCAGACTTTAAAGTAAATGCTATGAGTAGTTTAAACACTGATCAAAAAATTGCAAGAAAACATGTTCAAGACTGGATGGATGAATATAATCCTAAAATCTTCAACTTAAATCAAGAAATGATGTCATTTAGTACAATGTTTAATAACTATTATAGTAAATTAAATGAATTAGCTGGAAAAGTGAATGAAGATCAGAAAGCAAAAGAAGAATTTGTAAGTGCTTTCAATGCACTTCAAGAAGAAGTGCAAACGATTCAAGATGATATGGGACAAACTTCAGTAGACTTAAACTGGTATAAAGATGAATTGGTTCAAGATAGCGAAAGTCTTACTAAAAGAGCTAACACAGCTATTGAATCTTTAAATGGCTCAAATGGAGAGATTGCACAACTAAGAGCACAAATTAAACAAATTCAAGAAGAGATTCAAAATGAACTTACAAAAATTTTAAATCGAGCAAAAGAAATTAGAGGAACTTCTTTGAGCGTTGGAAAGCAGGCTGTTGAGATTAGTAAAACAGCACTTGAAACTAAAACAATAGAATTTAGTTCTATTGAAAGCCTTGGTGACACAATTGAAAATTCATCAGATGCTCATATACGAGAAGCTAGTAATAATATTAAACAAAAAAGACAACAATTAATCCCATTAATACAAAAGTTATCACAAAATGAAATTCAAGCAACTCAAATTACTCTTATTGAAGATCAAGTAGGTAGCTTTACAAGTTTAATTAAGAGACAACTTAAGACTTTTGACGTTTTAGTGAAAGATTGGAAAGCGTTAAATGAAACGATGACTCAAATGAAGATTAATTCGAATGCAGATGCAAAGATTGATTCAATGGCATTACAAACACAATTAACACAGCTTAAAAAATTGAATGATGAATTGAATAAGCAAACAACTCAATATGAAGAATTCGTTACAAAAGTAAAAGTAAACTAAGCTTCATTTTAGAATGAAGACTAACTTGAATCATATAAGGAGAGAAAAACATGGCAAAAAAACCTTATAAAGTAATGGCTTTATCCACATTAATAGCAACAATGGCAGCAGCTAATATCATGCCGACATATGCTTCTGCAGCGGAAAATACAGCAAAACCAGCTGCTGTTCATGCTAAGGCAACTGATGCAACAGGCACGCATGCTGAGTATTCATTAGGACCAGATGGTCTTAGAGAAGCATTAGAAAAAACAGGGTCAAATGTTTTGACAATGGATTTGTATGCTTTAACAATTCTTAAGCAAGCTAATGCTAATTTTAATGATATAACTACAATTGACGATGCTTTAAAAGCAAAAATCATTGAACATCAAAAACTTGCTAGAGGAAATGCGAATGAATGGTTAGATACTCTAAAACCACAACTAATTTCTACAAACGAGAATATCATCAATTACAGTGACCAATTTAAAAATTATTATAAGACTTTACAAAATGCTGTAGATATAGCTGTAGAAAAAGGGGACACAGAAAAACTAACGGCTGGACTTACACAATTAACTGAAAGTATTTCAGCTAATAAAAAAGAAGTAGACGATCTAGTGAAACAGCTGAAAAGTTTCCGTAGCAAAATGGCATCTGATACACAAAGCTTTAAAGACGATGCCAACCAAATCACGTCTGTTTTAGCTAGTCAAGATGCTGGAATACCTCTTCTAGAAAAACAAATCTCGGCAAATATGGAGAGCATTAATAAAAATAATGCAATTCTTATTTCAGCATCTGTATCAACAGCTCTAGGCCCAATGGCTATTATAGGTGGTGTAGCATTAATTGCTACTGGTGTAGGAGCTAAAGCGGGCGCTGTACTTATTACAGTCGGTGTAGGCGCTACGGCACTGGGTGTAACAGGAGTTGTGTTAGCAAAACAAGAAATTGATAGAGCGCAGGGAGATATTCAAAAACTCACTGGGGATATTTCAAACATAAAATTACAGGTAGTTGGATTAACAAATCTTAAAAAGCAAACTGAAAGTTTATCAGAGACTATTGATATTGCTATTGATTCACTTCAAAATATTTCAAACCAGTGGCAAACAATGGGGTCAAAATATAATTCTTTACTTAAAAACGTTAACAAAGTTAAACCAAACCAGCTTGGATTTATAAAAGAAAATCTCCAGACAGCAAACGATAGCTGGGAAAAAATTCAAAAGTATGCTGAAGATATTCAAAATAGTGAAATTAAAGTAGCAGAGAATAACTAGTAGTATTTACTCAAAAAAGGTTAGAAAATAAAATTATTCGAAATAAAAGAATTTATCAGCGTAAAAGATAAGTGATGCGAGTCTCCTGTTCAATCTTGAGCAGGAGATTTCCTATATAGAGATTTAACTAGATACGAATTATAGAAGAGCCCTTATAAACTTTATTTAAATCTATATAGATTCAAAAGGTACTTTTTTTACAAGAATTATAACGTGTTTGTAGTAAGTGATAAAACCTTATGAATTCCATAAAATCTGTGATACATATGAAAGAGAAGGTGAGAAATGATGAATAAAAAATTATATAAGAAAATTGCTTTATCTATGGCTATTACCGGAATGGCAACAAGTAGTGTAATGCCACTTCATACTTTAGCAGCAGAACAAACCGGACAATCACAACAGCAAGAAAGTAATAGTGAAACTTCTCTTGTTCCTGAGGGATTTAAAGAAGCAATAGGCCAAATGGCAGCTAATACATTTGTTATGGATTCATATGCCCAAACACTTCTTAAGCAACAACAAACGGACCTGAGTGGAATCAGCTCTATAAATGGTGATTTGCGAGCAAACATGATCAAACATCAAAAAGATGCACAAACGAATGCAACATATTGGTTAGAAGACTTAAACCCACATATTATGAAAAACGCTCAACATATTGTGGATTATAATAAAGCATTTCAAATACATTATAAGAATTTACTAGCTGCTATAAATCAACAGGACACAGTAAGCTTTAAAAATGAATTAGAAACATTGCATCATAGTATTTTGAATAACACCAATGAAGTGGATGAATTACTAAAAAAACTGAAGGCATTTCGAAATAAAATGTTAGAAGATACAAGAAGTTTCAAAGATGACTCAAACCAATTGACATCTATTTTAGAAAGTACAAATGCTGGCATTCCGTATTTACAGCATCAAATCAATAGTTATAACGATCTCATTAAGAAAAGTAATGATATGATTATTGCTGGAGGAGTCTTGGTATTATTCACTTTTGGAGCTAGTATAGCAATGATTGCTACCGCTAAAAGCAATATTTCATCTGCAGAGCAAGAAATACAAAAATTACAGTCTAGGATTTCTGGAGCACAGCAAGAAGTGGCTATTTTAACAGATGCTAAAAATAAAACTGCACATATGTCTGATACAATTGATACAGCAATTACTGCTCTTCAGAATATATCGAATCAGTGGCATACAATAGGAAGTAAATATAGTAAATTGTTGACTAGAGTTGAAAAAATGAACCGTGATGATTTTACATTTATGGAAGAGGATTTGAATACAGCTAGTGATAAATGGGAAGATATTAATAATTATGTGAATAAATTATTTGCAGGTGCAGAAAAAATGAAACAATAACAGTAACAACGGGAGAAAAAAATAAGCAAGTGCGTGGCTACAACAGTTAGGAAATTATCATTAGAATTATTAGGAAAGTAATAATTGCTCATCGAAAATTGATACATTTATTTCAAAGAGGTCCTTTAAAATAAAAGAACCTCTTTTTTCAGTTTAGGGGTATATCCAAATTGGCATATGCTTAGATGATGAAGTATGTTAGAAACTTAATTGTCAATTATAGTATCTATGCGTTTTATTATTAGTAATTAGGAAATCCTTTACAATGTAAGCGTTTTCTTTTATAATAATAATGGGTTGGATGGCACGCGTGGCTGTCAAGGTATTTAGCGTAGGTGGGGCTAATACTATAAAAAAAATATGATTTTTTCACTATTATTGATTTTTACATATATTAGTTTTTACTTTAAATAGGTATGTATTATATGAAAGAAGAATCTCTTCACAGGATGAACTGTACCCCGAATCGTGGACACTTAAAAAAGTCCATGATTCGGGGGTCTTTGTGTTTTTGCACCTATTCCTTGTTATAATGAAAACAATGATAAAAGTAAGGTACGGGAAATGGGTAAAATTATTTTTAATGAAATTCAAATGAAACGGCTAGAGAAGAATAAAAATGTCGTGAAGGTATCAGAACGTTCTCTTACCTTTTGTTCGGATGGATTAGACATCAATGGGTTTGTTGTGAAGTCAATGATTAAGGTGAAATGAATATAAACTAATAAATAAACGTTTACATTCATATTTATAGTTGTAGTATACAAAAAAGAATTGGATATTTAGATTTTTTTTTGCATAAATTGTGATATATTTGTAACATAAAGTGCGAAAAATATAACTTTTTGTTATAAATATATCATTTAGGGGGATTTAAAGTGAAAACAACTTGGGTAAGATATTTAGGTTTTGTTGGTATATTAGGTTTATTAGGGTTTTATGAAACTCAATTGTTTAACATGTTTTGGTTTTTCTTATGTTTTAGAAATTATCGAATGGTAAGACATGATGAAATGTTTGAGAATATTGTTAATAAGTCTTGTAGAAATGCTTTTGTTGTGACTTTATTATTATTAGTGGTGTTTATTCCTATTGAAATTTTACTTTCAAATCATTGGTTAAAAGAATTAGATGTTGCAATTCTATTTGGATGTTTATTTTTAACGTTCCAATTCTCTTTATATTATTACGATAAAAATATAGAGGAGGAGATTTAAACGAATGGCATTTAAAACACGAATTAAGGAGTTTCGAGCTAAAATAGATATGAAACAAAGCGATCTGGCGGATGCTGTAGGAGTTCGACGTGAAACGATAAGTCATTTAGAAAAGGGAAGGTATAATCCTTCTTTACAATTAGCTCATGATATAGCAAAAGTATTAGGAACAACTATTGATGAATTATTTATATTTGAAGATTAGATGAACTAAAAGAGACAGCCTATTCAGTTAATGCGGTCTCTTTTAGTTGTACTTGGAAATAAACTTCTAAATAAACGTTTACATTCAAAAATAAAGAAATCCCGAGATTCTTTTTTTATAGATCAATAATATATATTATTCAATTATTGAAAAGGAACGTCGTATATAAACCATGTTCCATTTTTTTGATACATATGGAATTGAATGTCTGTACCTATCCATGGGGGCATATTAATAACGGCGGAATCCTTATAATCTTTGTCTATTATTACGGATGATCTTGCAAATTTAAAAGATGATAGAATTGTTTCATGAAATTTAGGTGCCTCTTTTAAAAATTGTTTCTTTTCTCCGGTCATTTTTTTGTCATTTTTATAGAAAAGATAAGTTGTTTCATAATTTTTTTCTTGTATCGAATGTAAATATAATCTTACTACTGTTTTAGGTTCTTGCTCTTTTAGTGTATAAATATCTTGGGATTTTTGTAATTCATTATATAACTTTTGTTCTGTATGATTTAAATCTGTTAAATAGGGTGAAAGAGGAAATACAAACCCAAGAATAATGATTACTAAAATTAATAAACCTAGCTTTTTCTTGTTCATCTAAAAGCTCCCTATCTTGTTGTTTACAATATATAGATATTTTAATTTAATATAATGGGGTTTTGCTAGGCTTTTTATTAAAAATAGATTTTTTTGTTTGCCTTTTATTATTTACAACTTTGAATAAAATAAAAATTACATGGAAGTTTCTCGAGTTAAAAAGAAACATTACGTACGTTTGAAGAGAAATTACAGGAAAGAATGAATATGTTGCTGTAGCAGGAGTAGATATTTATGGGTATTAATCTCTTGTTTAATATGTTTAATTCATTTTTTTAACACATAATATAGATAAATATGGTAAAATGGTAATTGGATGGGAGTCCAGCACTTATATTATTAAAATTAAAGTGGTTATCAAGTCAGAAAAAGGCACCTTTAAGGTGCCTTTTTCATTTCAGTGGTGAAATAATAAATAAAAATGAAAATCTTTATGAATGGGGTATCTTCTTAGTAATCATTTTTTCTGTTCCCCTTATTTATCGTGCTGAGAAGTTGTACAACCTGTATCAGAGGGGAACTGGAAATGCAACGCCAGATTGTTGAAAATCCTCATTTAAATCTTATTCAAGATAAGCACTCAATTAGTGCAATAATATTTTTTGTTACTGCTTCAGCTGGAGTAAATGCTTCGGTTATAGTTTGTCACTATTTGGGTTATAAATCAGTCCATTTATCTTTATCAATCTTTATTATAAATTATCAAACTTTATTTTAAATCTACAGTATAAACATTGTATGAAAGTTTGTTACCCTTATTAAATAGAAACTTGCTTTATAGAATAATTTTTTTATATGATAAAGTGGGCTTATGCTTAAATGAAAAAAGGAGAGTGACCCAGATGACAAACCAAAATGAAACGAACGCTTTACCACCAAAAACATGTACGATTGAACGTCTCATCACGATTCAGGAGGACATTGAAAAAGTGCTTGCAGGACAGAAAACGGCTACTCGCCGCAACGGGAGATATGCGGATGTCGGGGAAGTGATGGAGCTTCAAGGTCACCGGTATGTTGTGGAGAAGGTCTATTCGCAGTCACTTGGCGAATTGACTGATGAGCATGCCCGTCAAGAAGGCTATGCGAATGCGGAGGAATATAAGCAATCTATTCTGTCTCTTCACCCCGGCATGCCGTGGCTGCCAAATATGAGAGTTTGGGTTCATGAGTTCCGTCCCATCGAAGGTTAATGTGATATAAGGATGGACATGTTGTATCGACTGCTTCTGTATATACATATTTTCAGTGCAATCTTATCCATCGGCCCATTTTTTGTATTGCTTCCGCTCATCAAAAAACTGCGGGCTTCAGAGGACCAAGCACAGCAGGCTTATCTGGATGTATTCCGATTTTCGGTCAGGCTGGCCAAGCATGCTGGGCATGTGCTGGTTACATCCGGGGTTCTGCTTGTACTGGCGGGCCCTTGGACTTGGAGGACCCCTTGGATAGTGATGACCCTTATTCTCATGGCGAGTTCATTATTTTTCCTGGCCCGCGCCTTTTCGCCGACCATTCGGAAATTCAGCGAAACGGGCCAAGACAAGGACGCCTTGATTCAATTGTTGCGGCGTTCTGTTTGGATTTACATTGTTCTTTTAATGGCGATGTTATGGTTCATGGTGACAAAGCCTGCGTTGTGGCAGGGGTGATAGGTCTAGGGCGAATAGCGGCTTTGTGTGATTGCCGTTTGAATTCGCTGGGCGGCATGGAACAAGGACAAGCCAAAACTGGCTTGTCCTTGTTGTAGTTACGCTTTGAAGAGGTGATGGAATAGCCTTTTACGATCTGGACCTATTACCCCAAAGCAAGGTTTTTGCCTGAGTTGCGCAGTTTTATCATTTTGAGGTAGTATTACTTTGTTTTTGTTGAACATTTAGATAGGATATTCTTACTTGTGAATGCGTGAAAAATTTAATTAAAAAATATGAAAGTTTTTTGATTTGTTACATATATTTTAGTGAAAGGCCTTTCACCATTTTATCACCTAGGGGGCAATCATAATGAAATTTTTGTCGTACCTTACAGTAATTCTGGTGATTCTTGGCGGTTTGAATTGGTTGTTTGTTGCATTGGATTATAATGTAGTTGAGAAATGGTTTGGTTCTACACCAGTTCTTGTTGATACCATTTATTGGATTTTTGGTCTTTCTGCTCTTTATCAAATTTATGATCGGTTCTTTACGGATAATTAGCTCTTATAAATTTATGAATGGAGTGTTAAGCGAAAGGCTTAACACTTTTTTGTATTTTTATGAATACAAATGTATCTGCAAACGGTTCCATTGCGTCTTGCACCTTAATAAGGCAAAACAAATTGACCGTATATTTTATATGGGTTATAATTCAGAAAGTTTAAAAAATAATAAATATAGAAACAGGGAGGTTATACAGTTGATGGAGAGAGTTTACAATTTTTCAGCAGGACCATCTATACTCCCTTTGCCAGTTTTAGAAAAAGTGCAAAAGGAGCTTTTGAATTATAACCGGACAGGCATGTCTATTATGGAAATGAGTCACCGATCTTCAGAGTTTCAAAATATTATAGATGAAGCAAGTAGCTTGCTTCGTGAATTGATGTACATTCCCGAGAATTACGACGTTCTATTTTTACAAGGAGGGGCATCCCTGCAGTTTTCAATGGTTCCATTAAATTTAATGAATGAACATAAAAGAGCTGGATATGTCCTTACAGGGTCATGGTCTAAGAAAGCCTTACAGGAGGCTCAGAAAACTGGAGAAGTAGAAGTTATTGCTTCATCGGAAGAAAATCAATTTTCAACGATTCCACATGTTGATGTTTCAATGATTACGAAAGAACTAGATTTTGTTCATATAACAACGAATAATACGATTGAAGGAACCAAATATGTTGAATTACCAAAATTAGAGAATATTCCACTTATTGCTGATATGTCTTCAAATATTTTATCTGAAGAATACGATGTAGAGAAATTCGGTTTCATCTATGCAGGAGCACAAAAGAATTTAGGACCAGCAGGACTAACAATTGCAATTATTAGAAAAGACTTAATTGGTAAAGCGGATACCTCTTGTCCGACAATGTTAAACTATGAAACTTACAGTAAAAATAATTCCTTATATAATACACCACCATCCTTTAGTATTTATGTGACGAAGCTAGTATTAGAATGGTTAAAGGAGCAGGGAGGGGTATCTGCGATTGAAGAACAAAATAGAAAAAAAGCAGCGATTCTATACGATTTCCTAGATGAATCGAAATTATTTACTTCACCGGTTGATCCTGTATATCGTTCGCTTATGAATATTCCATTTACAACACCATCCAATGATTTAAATAAGCAATTTTTACAAAAAGCTAATACGTTAGGGCTTGTTACATTGAAAGGTCATCGCTCAGTTGGTGGTATGCGGGCTAGTATTTATAATGCGATGCCAGTAGAAGGCGTTCAACAATTAGTAGAGTACATGAAGGGTTTTGAGCTAGAGAATAGATAGGGAGATGGGGAAATGTTTCGCGTTCAAACATTAAATCAGATTGCTGAAAAAGGTTTGCAAATTTTTGACGGAGAGCGATATGAAGTTGGAGAAGGATTAGAACATCCCGATGGTATATTACTACGGAGTTTTTCCTTACATCAAGAAGGTTTTTCAAAGGATTTAAAGGCGATTGCAAGAGCGGGGGCTGGTGTAAATAACATTCCTGTAGAACGTTGTACAGAAAGAGGGATTGTTGTTTTCAATACACCAGGGGCAAATGCGAATGCAGTAAAAGAGCTTATTCTTGCAGGTCTTATTATGTCATCACGTAATATTATAAGTGGGGTTAGTTGGGCAGCTGGGTTAGAAGGTCAAGAAGTTCCGCAGCTTGTAGAAGCAGGGAAAAAACAATTTGTGGGATCAGAGATTGCAGGAAAACGACTTGGTGTTATCGGACTTGGTGCGATTGGAGCTCTTGTCGCAAATGATGCATTATCTCTTGGTATGGATGTTGTAGGGTATGATCCATATATATCTGTTGAAACAGCATGGCGCTTATCAACACAAGTACAACGTGCATTTAGTTTAGATGAAATCTTTTCGACATGTGACTACATTACATTGCATATTCCACTGACAGATCAAACGAGAGGGATAATTGGAGAACATGCTGTGCAAACAATGAAAAAGGGTGTCCGTCTCTTTAACTTCTCAAGAGGAGAACTTGTGGATGAAGTTACGTTAGCAAAAGCTTTAGAAGAAGGGATCATTAATCATTACGTAACTGATTTTCCAAATGAAAATGTAATAAAAATGAAAAATGTAACGGCAACTCCACATCTTGGAGCCTCCACATATGAGTCTGAAGAGAATTGTGCGATTATGGCAGCTCGCCAGTTACGTGATTATTTGGAAACAGGAAACATCCATAACTCAGTAAACTATCCAAATGTGGAACTGCCTTATGTTGGAAAGAAACGAATTACAATTATGCATCAAAACGTTCCAAACATGGTGGGGCAAATTACAGGGTGTTTAGCGGAACATCATATTAATATAGCTGATATGATAAACCGTAGTAAAGGCTCTTTTGCATATACAATGATTGATATTGATAATGGAATTGATGATATAATTAAAGAAAATGTAGTTGGAAATATAAAGGGGATTACAGGTGTAGTAGCTGTTCGAATGATTGTATAAAGGAGAGAGAGATTTGGCGACAATTCGACCGTTCAGGGCAATTCGTCCAGTATCTGATAAGGCTGCACAAGTTGCAGCACTGCCGTATGATGTGTTAAATAGTAAAGAAGCAAGAGAAATTGTAAAGGGAAATCCATATTCCTTTTTACATATCGATAAAGCTGAAATAGATTTAGACCCAGCCGTTTCACCATATGAAAACAGCGTATATGAAAAGGCAAGTGAAAATCTACAACGTTTAATCCAAGAAGAAGTATTGATTCAAGATGAAGAGCCATGTCTTTATATTTATCAATTAACAATGCAAGGGCGAACGCAGTCTGGACTTGTCGTTTGTACATCAATTGATGAGTATACCGATAATACAATAAAAAAACATGAGCGGACTCGTCACGAAAAAGAACAAGATCGTATTCGTCATGTAGATGTATGTAATGCGAATACTGGTCCTATTTTTTTAACATACCGCACAAAAGAAGCTGTAACAAAGTTAATTGCAAATTGGCAAGAAAATCATACGCCAATTTATCAATTTACTGCCGATGATGGTGTGGAGCATGTAATATGGAAAATCGCAGAAAATGATGCGATTTCGGCATTGGTAGAATTATTTGAAGAGATTCCATCCCTATATATTGCAGATGGGCATCATCGCTCAGCATCTGCTGTGAAAGTAGGGCTTATGCGTAGGGAACAATATCCGAACTATACAGGTGAAGAAGAATTTAATTTCTTTTTATCTGTGTTATTCCCTCATGATGAACTATCGATTTGGGATTACAATCGTGTCGTGAAAGATTTAAATGGTTTATCTGAGGAACAATTTTTACAGCAAATTTCACAATACTTTTATGTGGAAAAAGCAAGTGTATCCCCATATAAACCAACTGAACCAAAATCATTTGGTATGTATTTAGATCAGTGGTGGTATAAACTCACTGTAAAAGTAGAAACATTTGATTCCCATGATGTTGTAAAACGTTTAGATGTTTCTATTTTACAAGATCATTTATTGAGTCAAGTATTACAAATTCACGACCCACGTGCAGATAGCCGCATTGATTTTGTTGGTGGTATTCGAGGTTTAGAGGAGCTAGAGCGCCTTGTGAATCGTGGTGATTATAAAGTAGCGTTTGCTTTATATCCGACATCAATGGAGGATTTATTAGCAATTGCAGATGCGGGAGAAGTTATGCCGCCAAAGTCCACTTGGTTTGAACCGAAGCTTCGTAGTGGACTTTGCATACATTCTTTAGAATAGAGAACAGACAGTATATCAAATTCAAGGCATATAAATAGTAAAAGTAAAGATAGTATGAATATCTTTTACTGAAAGACATGGGAAATGCGGATTGATTTCCAAATAAAGACGTGTTGTTTAACGAATATGAGAAAGAAGAAGAGGAGTGGGGAATACCACTCCTTTTATCACGACATACTTTCGTTGCTTTATTAAAAAATGTTTTAGACTATAGAAATAAGGTCTTCCTTTTGTCCCTACATAATAGAGTTGTTAAAAATAGTAAAGTCGTTTAAAAGATAATGAATTTCTTTAAAAAGGTGGTGTGAAACTCAATTTTTATACCATCTTTTCTAATTTCTTTGTACAATGAAGAGAAAGAATATTCCGATATTAATCTCATTAAGAAAAGGGCGATTCATGATTGGAGATGTTATACTGTGAAGACTTTTGACATAGTTAGTGTAGACGAAACAAACTTGGAAAGAGAAGGATGCTATTGTCTTCGTAGCAAACCAAATTCAACAGGATTTATTGAATATGCACCGATTGAATACTCTTCAAGAGTGGTTTATGGCGAAAATTATATCGTTATTCATTGTCTTTGGGTACATATAACAGGTAAGGGTTATGCGTCGAAGTTGATTCAGCAGTGTATGAAAGAAGCAAAAAAACAAAATAAGAATGGTGTTATCGTTGTAACGAATTCGAATACTTCTTGGACACCAAGTAAAGATATTTTTATTAAAAATGAATTTATTGAAATCGCACAAGCACCTTATGGGTTTGAATTGCTAGTTTATAAATTTGATGATTCTCCTAATCCATATTTTCCGAGCGACTGGAATGAAAGACTTCAAACTTTTCATGAATTAACGATTATAAGAACACAACAATGTCCATTTATCGAGGTTGCTTCTGATAACGTTTTAGAAGCAGCAAATAAGTTGGGGATAAAAACTATAATTATTGATATTCAAAGCAGAGAAGAGTTATTAAAACTGTCACCAACACCATACGGCATATACGGGGTAATCTTTAAAAATGAATTAATTACATATCATCGACTAACGATACATTCGGCAATGAAATGATTGAAAGAGTTAGGTTGATTCAAAATGGAGAGCAAATAGTTCCATAAAAAATGTATGAGACTGAAATGTATTGATACAATTATATTCTTCTTACTATCCCCACCTTATCATATAAAATAAAGTATGCTATGCAATTCTTAGACAAGAAATAAGAACGATTGTAAGAAAATATACGTAAAAAAATATACGTAAAAAAAGAAAATGTATTAATTCTTGTATAAAGCTTTTAAAAGAGAAAAAGGTCTCATTCTGATGAATATAGAATTAGTCTCTGTGTTTATTGTGTATAACGGGGATTACGGTAAATAAAAGAGGAGTGATATTGAATGTTAGATGTTTTAAAGCAACAATACAACTTTATTAGCTCTACCAGAGAAAATTTATTTACATTTTTGGAAGAAATCCCGCCGCAAAAGTTGCACAACACAGTTCCGAATTTCGGAAGCGGTAGCATTATAAAGACCCATATTCATGTAGCCGATTGCTATCGATACTGGCTTGGATCATTCGCATGTAACAAAAAACGATCAGACTTTTCGTTTGCTACTGATTATGAAATTGAGCATTCAGATGTCGAGTTGGTTCGTGAAAGGTTTAAGTTAGTAGATGAGATTGTACAACGTTTTTTTGATGAATTCAATACGCGCTGGTTCGAAAATATAGAAAATGAAGTGAAATGGCAAAAAGAACCGTGGAGTACGACTCCGCTATGGCTTTTAACCCATACTGAGACACATGAGTTTCATCACAAAGGACAAATCGTATCAATGGCACGTCACCTCGGATATAATCCACCTAACACAGACCTTGATTAATTCAAATGTATTAAAAAATAATCTACTATAACTGCTGAGAACAGAAAGTATGTGAAGGATTGGTTTTTCTGTTTAAATGCAAATCTTATATTGTTATAGCCTACATTAGTATAGGTATTTTTGTTACAGGTATCATTGGATGGAACGGAAAAATTGAAGCTATACAAGATAATAAAAATACATCATCCTTTGGAGTTAAAGGATATCACCAAAAAACAACGTAACTTTTGTATCAATCTAATGGTTCTAAATGTAATGAAATTCACGGCATTAAGATCGTTAGGAGGAAGTAAAGTGTCAAATAAAATAATGAGTTACATTGACAACCAGATGGTAAAAATTCCAGAAGGAGAAGTGGAGCTAAGGGACGATAGAATAAAAAGTAAATGGAAAGTGGCAATAAGGCCATTTCTTCTTGCACAGTATCCTGTAACTGCGGATCTGTACTATGCGATTACAAATCAGTCACCTAATTCTTTTGATAAAGATCTAAAACCGGTTGTAAATATTTCTTGGAATGATGCCATCTCTTTTTGCAATCAACTTTCACAGAAAGCTGGACTGAAAGAGTGTTATTCTATAAGTGATAATGGTGAAAATATTATTTGTAATGGGGAATCTGATGGCTATCGACTTCCTACAGAAGCAGAGTGGCAATATGCATGTAAAGCGGGGACTACTGGTTATAGATATGGAGAGATTGATAAGATTGCTTGGTATGATGGAAATTCAGGTGGCAAAATCCATGAAGTAGGAAGAAAGGAACCGAATGCATGGGGTCTGTATGATATGTTAGGGAATGTTTGGGAGTGGTGCTTTGATTTATATGATGAACAAGTGTACGGCTCCTACCGAATTTTTCGAGGAGGTAGCTGGGCTGAAGAGGCCAGGGGGTGCGGAGCTTCATGTCGTCGTCGTAGCCATCCGACATTTTACATTGATGACCTTGGGTTCCGGCTTGCACGGTCATTTTAACTTCCTCAAACGAGTGCACTTTCAGGGAAGTACAGCTCAACTAATAGAGAGTGAAAGTAAAATAAAAAAGAACCTGTATCTTTAATTGCTTGGTAATCAAAGATACAGGTTTTCATTTTTATACTGTCTTTTTCTTGCAAAAAACACAATTGTTTCTTAATGTAATGTTGTAGAGAGATAAACAAGGAAGGGTTTAACAAATATGATACATATTTTATTAGCAGATGATGATAAGCACATTAGAGAATTATTACATTACCACTTACAAAAGGAAGGGTTTAAAATTTTTGAAGCTGAGGATGGAAAAGTAGCGCAATCTATATTAGAAAGGGAAAATATTCACCTTGCTCTTGTCGATATTATGATGCCGTTTGTGGATGGTTATACTTTATGTGAAGAAATTAGAAAGTATCATGATATACCTGTTATTTTATTAACTGCAAAAGACCAACTAGTGGATAAAGAGAAAGGATTTGTTTCTGGAACAGATGATTATATTGTAAAACCATTTGAACCAGCAGAAGTAATTTTTCGTATGAAAGCTTTGCTTCGTCGTTATCAAATGTTGAGTGCGGACGTTATCACGCTTCATGGGACAACGATTGATAGAAAAAGTTTTGAGGTGAAATGTAATAATCAAACCATCTTATTGCCATTAAAGGAATTTGAATTATTGTCACAACTTGCTGGGTATCCCGGTAGAACATTTTCAAGAGAAGAGTTGATTGAACTTGTTTGGGGAATGGATTTTGAAGGGGATGAACGGACAGTTGATGTTCATATTAAACGTCTTCGAGATCGTTTTTCAAAACGAACAGATGATTTTCAAATTAAAACAGTACGTGGACTTGGTTATAAGTTGGAGCTGAAATAAGATGAAGTCACTTTATTCCAGATTTGCATTGATTACGATTGGGATTATGCTTCTTAGTAGCATCATTGGTTTTTTATTAACCAATGTGTATTATCAAGTGAAATTAAAACCATATAATAGTGAAAAGATTTTACGTTATGCTGAAGAAATAAAGCGCTTGTATGAAAAACAAACGGAAGAAAATAAGGATGAGTATTTGCATTCAATTGCAAAATTAGGGTATGAGATTTATGTAGTAGATGATCAAAAACAGGGGAAACGTATTGGAAATGCTTTTCGAAAGACAAAAATTAGCGATGAAACAATTAATGAAGTCTTACAAGGGAAAACATACAATGGTGTTTCTACTTATCCAACTCGACTATTTATAACAGGCTTTTTTGATAATGAATTAATTAATAGCGTTGGGGTTCCACTGAAACATGGTGATAAGCAGTATGCTTTATTTATTCGTCCTGATATTCAGCAGCAGTTTGGTGAAATGAGGATTTTCTTAGCAGTGTTGCTAGGATTTATTGTTGTATTAAGTATCATTTTTATTGCAATTGCAGCTCGTTATATCGTTCGTCCAATTCAAACATTTACTAAAGCGACGCAGAAAATTGCGAGTGGTGAATATGATATTGAATTAGAAGAAGGACGAAAAGATGAAATTGGGACATTATCTACAAGTTTTAAAAAGATGACAAAAAGTATAAAAGAGTTAGATCAAATGAGACAAGAGTTTGTTTCCAACGTGTCTCATGAATTTCAATCTCCGCTATCTTCCATTCAAGGTTTTTCGAAGACATTACAGTCAGAAAAGATGACAGAAGAGGAACGGAAACATTATTTGCAAATTATTGAGACTGAAAGTAAACGAATGTCTAGTTTATGTAAACAGTTACTCACGCTTGCTTCTTTAGATAAAGAGGAAAAGGTTCTTCAAATAAAAGAGTTTGATTTGCAAAAACAAATGAAAGACGTCATTTTTATGTTGGAATGGAAATGGCGTGAAAAAGATATCGCGGTTGAATTTGATGTTCCTAACGTGAATATAAAGGGCGATGAGAATTTACTTCATCAAGTGTGGACAAATATATTTACAAATAGTATTAAGTTTACAGATAGTGGTGGAACCATCGCATTTGCTGCCCGAGAATTAGAAACGAGTGTAGTAATTTCAATCTCAGATAGCGGGATTGGTATGGGGAAAGAAGAAGTGGATCGGATTTTTGATCGATTTTATAAGGTGGATACAGCGAGGGCTCGTAATGTAGAGGGAAGTGGCTTAGGATTATCCATTGTGAAGAAGATTGTTGAATTACATAATGGGAAAATATCGGTGGAGAGTGTAAAAGGAGAAGGTACGACGTTTCGAATTGAAATTCCTAAATGATGAGAAGGGCTATTTGAAATAAGTAGTTCCGTTTTCAGGGAGAAACATTTTAAATATCATACAAAAAACATATCGATTCACATATGAATTGATATGTTTTTTTGTTGATGTAACAATATTTCCGGATTATTTTAAAAAAGAGGAAAAATTGCTATAGTTGTATGTTAAAGTTCCAATTGTCTTTATATTATTATGATAAAAATATAGAGGAGGAAATTTAAACGAATGCGTTTAAAACACGAATTAAGGAGTTTCGAGCTAAAATAGATATGAAACAAAGCAATCTGGCGGATGCTTTAGGAGTTCGACGTGAAACGATAAGTCATTTAGAAAAGAGAAGGTATAATCCTTCTTTACAATTAGCTCATGATATAGCAAAAGTATTAGGAACAACTATTGATGAATTATTTATATTTGAAGATTAGATGAATTAAAAAAAGATCCTAATTAATGATCTTTTTTAGTCTATTATAAATTATTTAATTATAAAGTTTAAAATCCCTATAATTATACATGTAATTCCGGCTAAAAGTTGTCCTATTCCAGTGATTTTGTCTAAAAATGTTTCATATGTTTTAGTACTATATACACCCCATAATACTAAGAGTACTCCAAAAAGTAAAAATGATAGTTTTAAAATCATCTTCTAATTACCTCTGTCTATTATATTTTTACTATATATGTATTTTCTACACTTTTATTATTACATTGAAATCATAGTTGAACTATCTAATAACCTTACATAAAGATGACAGTTTTGTAAGATTTCTTTCATAAGTAAAAAATAAATAGATCTTTTTTATATGCGGAAGTTATTTAAGATTCTAACTTTTTCTTTCTTGTATGTAATTAAGTAATATATCTCGCTCTTTTTCAAATAGCATTTTAAGTTTACTAATTTCAGATATTGGCTTCCAGCAAATATCTTGAATTAACCTATCTGGACCCTGAATTTTCTTTTCTCCACCAACTAGTTCAACTTCAAAATATTCAACATGAACATCTACGCCATACGTAATTCCATCTCGTTCATGTATTTTTTGAACAATTTGAACTTAGTAGCCTGTTTCTTCCCAAATACAACACTCTTCAAATGTTCCTCCACCTGAAGGAACAGACCAAAGTTCAGGCTCATTTGGTTTCTCCTGTGCTACTATTAGTATTTCATCACTTAGTTTATACAAATTGCTGCTGACCCTTTCCATATAGACATGTTCAAATCCCCTTTAACATAATGAATTAACTGAATTTTACTGCAATTAAATGACGTATATCATGTTCATGTGAAGTTTATATAACCAATCATTACTGTAGTAGACAAAAAAGCTCACTGTAGGTTTGAAATAAAGTTTAACTGTTTATAAAAAAGTCGTACCGTTTTGAAAAAAGTTTAACCGTTATAAAAAAGATGTACTATTTTACCCCTATGAATACGGTTATCCAAAAAGGGGGAAGGAAAAAGGAAGAAAACATCTGAATGGAAAGATCGAATAAGGAACTGTTGAGTGACAATAAAGTGGTTTCGCTAAAGGGTCATTTATTTGAAAAACTTATGTTTTAATAAGAGGCTTTTGTGAACAAAAAGGCGAATGTATGTAAGAAATATACAAATGTTAGGAAGGAAATAAGACATGATTGAAAAATTTACAGTTAATATCTCAGCACTAAACAGGGAAAGATTGATAAGAGTTTGTCTTCCAAAAAGGTATGAGAATTCTAATAAACATTATCCAGTCTTATATATGCATGATGGACAGAATTTGTATAGAGATGAAGATTCATTTTTTGGTTCTAGTTGGAGGATTGCTGATTGTCTTGAGGAAATTGGCCTAGAGCTTATAGTTGTTGGTATTGATTGTAACCCGAAAGGAACAAAACGATTTGATGAATACGGTCCTTGGGTAAGTGAAAAAAGCATAAATAGAGGTTTATCCATAGATGAATCGAATGATTTAGGTGGAGAAGGAGAACAGTATATTGATTTTATCGTAGAAGAATTAAAGCCCTATATCGATGATAAGTATAGGACAATAGTAGATGATACAGCAATGGCAGGAAGCTCATCTGGAGGAATTATTTCTACTTATGCAATGTGCAAGTACCCGTCTATATTTAAAAGAGTAGCTGCACTTTCTAATGCTTATTGGTTAAGCCAAAAAGAAATAGAGGATTTTGCTAAAAAAAGTAATTTATCAGATGTAAAAAAATTTTATTTTGATGTAGGAACGAAAGAACAGACAGCAACGTTTGGTTCAGATGTTTATGTTAACTCGAATATTTCCTTCAAGAATGTGATTGATGAAAAGAATATCAGTTATCGTTTTGAAATTGCTGAGGGTGCCGTTCATAATGAAGTTGCTTGGCGAAAACGATTTCCTAATATTCTTCTATACTTGTATAAAGATTAATAACTTAAAACCATCTTCAATTATAAGGGGGTTCCCAGGTATGAAGAGCATCTTTGTAATAGAATCAAGTAAGTGTTTAATGCCTTAGTTGTTTGATTAAAAAAATGTTTTAGACTGAATATCACTGGTCTAATTGTATTTCTCTATTCTTATTTTCCTACTTTTATAAAATAAAGATGTAGACTAGATAGTAAATATACAATTCACATACGGAAAATAAAAGAAATCCATCATTAGCAAATCTACTTGATAAAAATGGACGTTATGTGGCCTAGCCCTACACAAGATTTAGCTTTATAAACCAGAAAAACACTATGTGATAACCAATAGGCATTGGGAGGGTAAATCTTGATTTTCTTTGATATTGATGGCACTTTACTAGATTATGACTATGCTGAAAAACAAGGTATTATAGATTTTTTTCATACACACAGAGAATTTTCACCCGTAGAACCAAAACCATTAATTGAATTATGGAACAGGACATCAAATAAGTACTTTCAATTATTCCTTGACGGATCCTTATCATTTCAAGAGCAAAAGCAAAAACGAATGAAAAGAATTTTTGAAGAGGTTAATTTAAATGTTTCAAACGAAGAAGCTGATAAAAAGTTCAGACTGTACCAACAATATTTTCAACGTAATTGGACTGTTTACAACGATGTAATTAGATGTCTAGACTTTTTGAAGAGCCAAGGATTTGAACTAGGAATCATAAGTAATGGTGATTATGACCAGCAAGTTCATAAACTTAAACAAATAGGGATTAATAATTATTTCTCTGATGTTATTGCATCCAGCCAAGTTGGAGTTGCTAAACCAGATTCGAAAATATTTAAAGAAGCAGCAACAAGAATGAATAAAGACATTAAGGAATGTTATTATGTAGGAGATCGCTTAGATACAGATGCATTGGGAAGTAAGGATGCCGGTATGACAGGTATATGGATTAACCGTTTAGATGATAAGAAGCATAAAGATGTTATTACAATACATTCGTTATCACAATTGGAGAGAATTATAAAGGCAGCCTAAAAATTTCTTTGTAACTCTATAAATTCATTAATTTCCGCTTTCACTGTTTTTGTGAAGGGGCTTATAAAGGTATTACGATACATTGATTTTATGTTAATAAAGTGTGCTTTAGTGTACGGAAAACAGTTTTTCAGTCTGCAACTATTTTTTAATAGTCTAATACTTTTTTCTATGGTCTAAAACATTTTTTTAATGGAACATTAGTGTGGGGAATCTGTTATTGGGTTGACTGTACTCCTAATCAAACTTTATTTTAAAGCAACACTCACTTCTTATCTTTTTTCAAATAAGAAGCTAACCTTATCGTTTTGGGGGTGACTTGATTTCTTAAGTTGATAGCGATGGGGTAATCAAAAATCTTAGCTTGATGGGCATGCGGCGAGACCCCTAAAAAAGATGTGCCACAAGAGTATTGTATAACAATCTTGTGTGCACATCTTTTTTTAGTATTTGATAGCATAATTCCCTAAAAATGTACCTTTATAAACAATAAAATTAAAGTTTGGATTTGAGTCAATATTTTGGACACAAAAAGGTTAAATCTAAGCTACTTTTATAACCAGATCTTCTATTGCTTGAGGAGTTTTATAACCGATGCTACTATGGATTCGCTTACGATTATAAAATCCCTCAATGTATTGAAATAGCACTAGATTTGCTTCTTTAAATGAGACATATTTTGTACGATATACTTCTTCTTTCTTTAAAATGGCGTGAAATGACTCGATACAAGTATTATCGTATGGACAGCCTTTTTTACTGAAAGAAGGCTTCATTTATATTCTAATAAAGGTAGGTAATTTTATGATTCGTGAAGCTGAACCAAAAGATAGTAATGCAATCGAAAGTTCATATAAAAAATTAGCACCGCATAGTAAAAACATTAAAGTTTTACCAGAACGAATTGAGCAGATAAGCAATGATTCTAATAATTTCTTATTTGTCTATGAGGAAGATTGTAAGGTTAAAGGAAGTATAGTTATGACCTTTTGTCTTGATCCTGGATACCAATTTAGACCATATACCGTTCTAGAGTATGTGATTGTAAATGAGGATTTTTGGGGTAATGGAATAGGTGAAAAGTTACTAAGACATGTTGAACAAATATCGATTGCAAGGGGATCCACAAGAATTATCTTATTAAGTAGTGCAACTAGAATAGAAGCACATAAATTCTTTGCTGAAAATGGTTATAATGGAACTATAAGTAAGGGTTTCAAGAAGTATATACCAATTAATTAAGTTTGATATATATAAATCATCTATAGCTAGAGGAATGATTTTCTTAATTATATTTAAGGTAACTAGCACTGTTTAAAAGAAGTCATCGTGAAAAATTCAAATAAGCATTTTATGTCAACGATGCATAACGTTTTTTTGTATTTAGGGGTACTAAAATTTCTTAAGTTGATGGGCATGTAAGGTGACCCCCATACTGTTCTAATCGAAAAGTTTGTTCAGATAATTGCCTTACAACAACTAAATCATTGCTTTCAAAAGAATGGCATCCTATAAAAAATTCGCCATTAACACCTAATAATGTTCTAGCAGGTTCAACAAAAAAAGTTTGGTGGGTATGTTAAAAAGGTCACGAATGGGAAGCAACTATTAATTCCAGATCTAGAGGAAGTAGTTGCCCACATTGTTATAAAATGCGCAGAAAAAAAGGTGAACATAGCTAGAGAAGATTGATGGATGTATTTTTGATGAATTATAGGCAGCAAGGTATTTGCTGTACGTTAAGACGATTTTTACTGTTAAATACGGACTATTTGGTGCTGGAAAGTGGATGTTTATTAGAAATTTAGCTGTCGTAACCCCTTTGCAAATAGGGAAAGTAAATTATCGTTTATAAATGTATACCTTTACAGATACATAGGAAACTATAAAAAACCACGTCTATAAATATCCGTTTCTCATTTTACAGACATCTGTTTATTCTATACACCTTTACAGACATAATTGTTATAATTATCAATGAGGTGTGGCATATGAAACATAAAAAATTTGGATATGTGCGGGTTTCGAGTAAAGATCAAAACGAAGAACTTCAAATTCAGAATATGAAGAATTTAGGGATAGAAGAACGGGATATTTTCATAGATGAAGAATCTAGAAAAATATGGAGAGAGAGAATTATCAAATGCTAAAACGTCTTGTTCGTACAGGAGATACCATTGTGTTTGATTCCTTGACAAGACTTGAAAGAAATATGAATGATATATTAGAAAAATTTAGATATTACGAAAAAATAAAGTAAATTTACAATTTATAAAGGAACCATACATTAACGTCAATTACACTGGAGAAAGTACAAATGATGTTATTCAGAGCGCAATTCAAAAAGCAACACTGACAATATTATCTGCCTTTGCAGAAAAAGAGCGCATTGATATTAAACAACGTCAAGTTGAAGGAATTGCTCTTGCCAGAAAACAAGGTAGACGTTTAGGACGTCCGCCTGTCGAAATAACAGAAGAATTTACGGATGCTTACAAGGAATGGAAATTTGGTTCAATTACAGCAGTAGGAGCCATGAAAAAGTATGGCATCAAACGTTCTTATTTTTATAAGCTTGCTAAACAGTATGAGGAAAGAATGAAAGAATAGAGAGACAAAATTTTAATTTGTTAAGATAGTAATTGAGGTAGCACCAACATTCGTTAAAATGTGGGTGGGACCCCTTTTAGCAAAACCGGAGTGGAAATGATGAGTATAAATAGTTTTGTGAGATTGATAAAGGACGAATTATTAAAAGAGGTAAGCATAAGAAGTGAGGATGAATTCGAGCCTGTAGTAGTTAAAGATATTCCTAGACTTTGGAAGTGTTTAGGGACAGGTAATTATGCCGCAGTATTTATGCACAAAGAATACAAAGATTGGGTAGTGAAAGTTTACGCGCGAGAAGGAGAAGGAATTGAAAAAGAGTCAGAAGTATACCGAAGAATCGGAAATCATCCTTCTTATTCGAAGCTTATATATAAAGGAGAAAATTTCATAGTATTGAAACGTTTAAAAGAAATTACCTTGTACGATGCTATTCATAAGGGGATTAAAATTCCTAAGCAGGTAATCCTCGATATCAATGAAGCTTTAGAGTATGCAAGGGAACAAGGATTAACTCCTTGTGATGTTCACGGGAAAAATGTGATGATGGAAAACGGAAGGGGATATGTAGTCGATGTATCTGATTTCTTAAAAACGAAAGAAGATAGTAAGTGGAGAGACCTAGAAAAGGCATATTTTACATTTTACTTGCCTTTCATTTATAAATTGCCTTTCCCTGTTAAAATACCGTATTTCATGTTAAACATTGTTAGACGTTCATATAGAAAATATAAGAAGCTTAAAAAGAAATTCAAATTGTAAAAGGACCACATACTTATCTTTAAGTTAGATAAATGAACCACTAGTAAACAAAAGGACTGTACATTTTAGATATGTCTAATATGTACGGTCCTAATTTTATAACTTCATGAAGTAATCAGTAAGATTTTCATTTTCCTTTTCACGCTTTTGTCAGTATATTTACGTTTGAACCCATCCACAAAGCTAAGCTGTTTACGACAATTTTCATCAATGCAGTATAAATCTGTTTGTAAGGCTTCATTTTCTTGAATTTCATCAATCCCGACAATTCTATTTAAAAAGGGATGATAAGTACTAGACATTTTAATTCCCATTTTAAACCCTCCTACATAAATTGAATGCTCTTTATTTTATAGTATCGAATATTTTAAGGAAGATAATGGGTTGTTTTTAAAAACATCTATTTTAAATGTTGTTTAAGGGGTACCGCACATGCCCATTAAGCTAAGATTTTGTAGTACCTCCAAAATGAAAATTTTCTTGCTCTGTAGTTAGTTTTTTGGAAAAGTTAGCTCTTTTTTTCGTTTTTGGGGTGTTTACTTTTCTTAGTTTGATGGCGATGGGGCACTTCAAAATTTTAAGTTGATGGGCATGGGGTGGGGGCAGGAAAATACGGATTTATAACGTTAAGACCTTTTTTCTGACGCTCGCTGTCAGGGGAATTTTATTATAATAGGCTATATCAATTGTGATTGGAGTGTTAATAGATGCAAACAAAAAATGTTTATCTTTATGTATTTAATACAATGTCAGATTGGGAATATGGATATTTAATTGCTGAACTAAACTCAGGAAGATATTTCAAAAAAGATGTAGCACCTTTAAAAGTAGTTTCAGTAGGAGCAAATAAAGAAATTATTACTACGATGGGAGGACTGAGCATAAAACCAGATATTTCCCTTGATGAATGTACTCTTAGGAGTAAAGATCTTTTAATTTTACCTGGAGGGAATACTTGGAGAGCAGATATTCATCAACCTATCTTGAAAAAAATTGGTGAAGCTTTAAAGTTTGGCACTATTGTTGCTGCAATTTGTGGTGCAACTGAGGCCCTCGCGAATATGGGATACTTAGATTCTAGAAAACACACAAGCAATGACTTAGAGTATATTAAAATGGTCTGTCCTAATTATAAAGGAGAAAAATTTTATGAGATGAGACCCGCGGTATCTGGTGAGAATTTGGTTACTGCATCAGGAGTAGCTCCTCTGGAATTTACAATGGAAGTACTGAAAAAATTAGATGTATTTGCACCAGATACATTACATGCATGGTATAACCTAAATAAGACTCATAAACCTGAATACTTCTTCCAGTTAATGAATTCAATAAATAGATGAGTTAAAAAAATCAACTGAGCAGTTTTATATTCGTTTAAATAATTACCATGCTTTAGACGATGTCAAAGCATGGTTTTTGCATATAACTTAAAAATATTCATGGAAGTAAACAACTCACAAAGCACTCCTAAAGTTGCTAGAAATAGAACTGGTAACTCTTAAGCGATGAACGTTTTTTTGAACATATGGGATTTGAAATTATGTATCAAGCGCCCCCTTTTTTTCAATTAGCTATGTTGTAATAGTAAATGAGGCCATTTATAGTACAAAAAGGATAGAATACAGACTTACTCTGTATCGTCTATCCTTTTCTTTTTCCTCTATATAATGTTACACATTATAATTTATTTCGTACCTGTAATAAAACAAAGGGGCCTTCTTTTTATTAAATTGTTCATGGACTATTGTTATAGAGCTGTTTCTCCTTTTTGTATCCCTCTTTAAAATACAATTGAAATGTTATAGAAAAGGTAAAGCTTTTGTTTATTTGGCACATTTTTCTGTAATCTTTTGTTCATATTCCGTTCATATTTCTTTTTTAAGATGAATACATGGAAAGAAAGAGGAAGGAGCGAGTGAAATGTTTTTAGCTCTACGTGAATTAAAACAATCAAAATTAAGATATGGATTAATTGGGCTTATAATGATTTTATTATCATTTTTAGTCCTTGTGATTTCTGGATTAGCAAATGGTTTATCCTATGATAATGCATCATCGATTCAAAATATGGATGCAACAAAATTTGTATTAGCAGATGATGCGGAAAATAAATTGCTCCGTTCACAAATTAAAAAAGAAGATGTGGATGATGTAGTAGGGCAAGTAGATGCAAACGATGCTGTACCATTTCATGTGAAAATTTCTACGTATGAAAAAAAGGATAGTTCAAAAAAGGTTGATATTGCGATTTTTGCAAGCGAACGTGACACGTTCTTGGAACCAAAGATTGTGCAAGGGAATGCATTAGGAACAGCACAAGATGAAATGGTTGCTGACGAATCAATTAAAGAAAAAGGTGTAGAGATTGGTGATACAATTATCGATCCGGTTTCTAAAAAAGAATTCAAAATCGTTGGCTTTACGAAAGATCAGATGTTTAGTCACACACCTGTTGTGTATGTGAATCAAGATGTATGGGGGAAAATTGCTCAGCCAAACCAAAAGGACTATAGTGCAATTGCACTTCGTACGGATAAAGAAGTGAAAAATGCACATGTAATTGAGAAAAAAGAAGTTCTTCAAAGTATTCCAGGATATAAAGAAGAACAAGGAACATTAACAATGATTATTGCCTTCTTGCTTGTGATCGCAGCTTTATTAATCGGTGTGTTCTTCTATGTCATTACACTACAAAAAACGCAGCAATTAGGTGTATTAAAAGCAATCGGAACAAAAAATTCGTATTTAGCAAATAGTTTAGTTGTGCAAGCGTTATTCTTATCTGTTGTGGCAATGGGGATAAGTATTGTATTGGTAGAAGGATTGCAAAAGATTTTGCCAGAAACTATGCCGTTCTTATTAACGACGGCAATGATTGGTCAATATGCGGGAATCTTTATTGTAATTAGTATTCTTGGAACGCTTATTTCCTTATATCAAGTATTAAAGGTTGATGCATTAGAAGCAATTGGAGGTGGTATGTAATGACTTCCTTATTAAAATTAGAAGAAGTAAGTAAAGTATATGGTGAGGGAAATACAGAAGTAACCGCCCTTCATCCGATTTCACTTGATGTAAAAGCTGGAGAATTTATCGGTATTGTTGGTCCCTCTGGATCAGGGAAAAGTACTTTATTATCGATCGCCGGTGCGTTATTATCACCATCAAAGGGGAATATTTACATTCGTGAACAAAATATTACTCGTTTATCAGAAAAGGAAATGACAGATATTCGTTTAAGAAAGATCGGGTTCATTTTTCAATTCGCAAATCTTGTTCCATATTTAAATGTAAAAGAACAATTACTCTATATTGCAAAATTGAAGAAAGAAGACCAGAAAGATTCTGAAAAGCGTGTGGATCATTTGCTAGCTGCATTTGGACTATCTCAAAGAAAAAAACATTACCCAAATCAATTATCTGGTGGAGAAAAACAAAGGGTTGCGATTGCTCGTGCTTTTATGAATAATCCGGATTTAATCTTAGCTGATGAACCAACTGCAAGCCTCGATTCAAAACGTGGACGTGAAGTTGTCGAAATGATGAAGTGGGAAGTGAAAGAAAGTCAAAAAGCAGCGGTTATGATTACGCATGATGAGAGAATACTTGATGTATGTGATCGTGTTTTAACATTACGTGATGGAAAGTTAGTATAGGTATGATAAGAAAAAGCGCAGGAGGAATTCTTGTGCTTTTTTTGTGTATGATAATTCGCTGCGTTTAGTTTCAGGTTTAAATGTTACAATAGTATCATTACTCTGTTAATTTTAGAGGGGGGAGGGTGAACTGTGGAGAAGAAAATCATACATATGGAAGGGCTTATTGTTTTAGTCGCAAGCATATATATGTATTCATTATGTGATTTTAGTTGGTTTATATTTTTCTTACTGCTTTTAGCGCCTGATGTTTCAATGCTAGCATATCTTATCAATAATCGTATTGGTGCGCAGATTTATAACCTATTTCATACTTACATAATATCCATATTACTTATTTTGATAGGGATATTTCTAAAATTAGATGTTCTCCTTATGATTGGTTTAATTTGGACAGCTCATATCGGGATGGATCGTCTGTTCGGATATGGTCTTAAATATCAAACGGATTTTAAAGATACTCATATCCAAAAGTTATAAAAGGAAGTAGGGGATGTATGAACTTTAAAAAATGACTGAAATGTTAGGGGAAATCATGTTTTTAAATCCTTAAAGTCGCTTTACTGCGATGAATCAAGTATACTGAAAAATGTTTCCTGAAAATAATCTATTTCGAAAAAACATTGAAGTTGTTTTTACTGCATATAGTTTCTTTAATTGAAAGTGTAAGGGTTATATTCAGTAAGCAAAGCATGTTAGGCTACGTTAATTACATGTATAAAGCTTGAATGGGGATACAGAAGGAGAATGAATGAGCATGAATTTAGCAAAATTCCCTAGAAGGAAATACACAGAATCATATACGCCAATTGAAAAATTAGATCATTTTTCTGAAGTGCTTGGTGGGCCTTCTATTTATTTTAAACGAGATGATTTACTTGGTTTAACAGCTGGCGGAAATAAAACGAGAAAATTAGAGTTCCTTGTAGCGGCTGCACAAGCGAAAGGTGCGGATACGTTAATTACATGCGGAGGTATTCAATCTAATCATTGTCGTTTAACATTAGCAGCTGCGGTAAAAGAGAAAATGAAGTGTATCCTTGTGTTAGAAGAGGGGCTTGAAGAAGATTCTAAACCGGATTTCAATGGTAACTACTTTTTATACCACTTACTAGGTGCTGAGAACGTAATTGTTGTGCCGAACGGGACGGATCTTATGGATGAGATGCAAAAAGTAGCGAAAGAGGTAACGGAAAAAGGACATACCCCTTACATCATTCCAGTTGGAGGGTCTAACCCTACCGGTGCGATGGGATACATTGCTTGTGCACAGGAAATTATGACCCAATCATTTGAACAAGGAATTGATTTCAATGCAGTTGTTTGTGTAAGTGGTAGCGGGGGCATGCATTCGGGTTTGATTACTGGATTTTATGGAAATCAAACAGGGGTACCGGTAATTGGAATTAATGTTAGTCGCGGAAAAGCTGAACAAGAAGAAAAAGTATTTAAGCTGGTGCAAGAAACTTCAGCACACGTTGGGATTTCAAATTTTATTCCGCATGAGGCAGTGACATGTTTCGATGAGTACGTTGGGCCAGGATACGCTTTACCCACACCTGAGATGGTCGAAGCTGTTCAGCTTTTAGCAAAAACAGAAGGGATTTTATTGGATCCAGTATATACAGGGAAAGCAGTAGCTGGACTGATCGATCTAATTCGAAAAGGTGCATTTAAGAAAGAAGATAACATTCTATTTGTACATTCAGGTGGTTCACCGGCGTTATATGCGAATACATCTCTTTTTGCATAAGTGTATAAAAATAAGCATTGTATGATCCAATGCTTATTTTTTATGGTAGGGATACCACCCCATAGCTATCAAGCTAAAATAAGTTAATACCCCATGTCCATCAACTTAAGAAAACAAGTTACCCCATCGCCATCAAGCTAAGAAAAACATAATACAGAAATATGTAAAATTTTCTTTGTAACACTTCAAGAAAAAGAGATATAAGGTGACCCATTCTTGGTCAATCTATCTTGGCTGAATATCAAAAAAGAACTAATCCCAAGAAGAGATTAGCTCAATATAACCACAGTTATTATAGCACATTTCATAATCAAGTTATATTGCTCAAATTTGCTGTTAGGGGTTCAGCCCATTGCCCCTCAAGCTAATATTTTGAAGTGTCCTCAAAACGAAAATTTTCTTCGTTTTGGGGAACTACAAATTTCTTAAGTTGATGGGCATACGGCTGTACCCTTATTACTGATTTAATTGTAAAAAATATTTAATTTTGAATTATCAGATAAATATTGATAGCCTATAAAACAGAAACTGATAATATATTTTGAAGTTTTGTAGGAAATGCTGGACAAGCATACAAGCACAACTATTAAAATCTTAATAGTATTTATTATAATATTGAAAAGGAGATAGAATATGGGAGACCACTATGATAAATACTGCAAGCATAACCAAAATAGATACGACGGTCACTGCAGAGGTAAGTACGATGATTACTACAATGATAAGTACTACAACAAGCATTGCAAAAATGAATGCGACGATCATTCTATTAAAATAAATGTAAATTGTTGTGATCATAAGAAAGGACCAATAGGGCCAACGGGACCATGTCAGTCTGGATTATTACACCAGTTTGTAGTAGGTACTAATGCGAATCCACTTCCTGAATTACCATTATCCCCAACATCAGCATTTTCTACCATTTCAACATTAACCATCGCTATTGATGATCCTCTAGACACAGTAAGATTTTTGGCAACAATTGAAGCAAATAATCTGGGTTCCAGTGTCGCAACTCAACGCGCACAGTTAATCACATACCGAATTAGACGAATTGCACCAGAAGCGGTGATTATTAATGTTCAAGATACGAATATTGATATTGCAACAACTACATTCACCGCGATAGATAGACCAGGTGTGGGATTTTTCACTTATGTTTTAGAAGGAAGAGTCCTTACTACAACTCTGGGTAACAATAATAATGAAATGGTTTTGGACGCGGTTTTTACAGCTGAGGAAATTGAAAATAATATTCCTTGTTAAATATATACTACAGAAAATCACAGACTGCTAACAATACTATTACAAAAATTTTATAAGTTATAAACATTATATTATAACGTTTCATACAGTCTTTCCAAATAAAGGGAGGCTGTTTTTGTGTTTTGGGTAGAAAAACAGCATTCCTTTCACCTATAACCCAAGCTAATAATAAAATAGAGCTAGTTACTAACAATGCTGTAAAAACTCCCATTAAACATTTCTCCTTAATTCCACTTATAGTTAGCAAAGATTTACAAGAATCCTTGCTAACTATAAGGTATGTTATGTAAACTTCACATGTATACGGTATACGTCCTCTTTATTAAATACAAGGCATTTGAAACAGGGGTTCTCCAATTTTTAAAGAATTATTAATAATAAACTTAAAAAGGTATCAAGAGTGGTGAATGAATGGGAAAGAAATTCGATTTTTATATAAACGCGGAAACAGAAAAATGTATAATAACCAGGCTTCGGACTGTCGGTTGTGTTTTTGCAGAAGATGAGGCACAATTGTTTATCTCAGAGGCACAAACACAGGAAATACTCGTCGACATGGTAGAACGACGAGTAGCTGGTTTTCCCCTGGAACACATCATTGGTTGGGTAGATTTCTGTGGAACCAGGCGTTTTCGTACCTCGTCGCCGTACCGAGTTTCTTGTCCAACAGGCAGCTTACCTTGCTATGCCAGGAGTTATCATAGTTGATTTATGCTTCGGCACGGGTGCGGTGGGCGCTGCACTGGCTACAGTTTTAGGTGAGGTTGAGTTGTATGCAGTCGACATAGATTCAGCCTCAGTGAGATGTGCTTGTAACAATATTAATTGGGTAAACGGTAATGTGTACGAAGGTGATCTCTACCATCCACTTCCAACTAAACTGCGTGGGTGCGTCCATATTTTGGTCGCAAACGCACCCTACGTACCTACAGAGGCAATTAAGCTGTTACCTCGAGAGGCCCGGAAATATGAGGCAAGGGCGGCAGTCGACGGTGGAGCGGAAGGACTAGATGTCCAGCGACGGATAGCTGCTGAGGCATCACTCTGGCTGGCACCCGATAGCCATCTACTTGTTGAGACTAGCCAACGACAGGCATTGCAAACTGTTGAGATATTTGCTCAAAACGGGCTAATCCCAAAAAACATTTTGAATAAAGATTGATCATTTCAATAAAACCTATTCAACAAACGTACCCATTTGTTTACCTTACATACGCGAATTACCAATAACTTCTGTTCCATATATTACAACTTGCAAACATTTTTTTTAAAGTTATACTTTTTATATCAACGAAGAAATTTGTATCACCAATCATAAAATTCGGCTATACCCTTGACTTAGGAGTTTGACAGGCTAAAATTCGGTCTGTTTTTTTTTGCTGCAACAAAGACATGTGCAATACTACTACATCTTGTGATAAAACAGATAAACATATTTTTTCATTAAAATTCTCCAATTATCTTATATTTTCATAGGGTGACTGAGTAGTTATCAGGAATATTTATATAAGCTACAAATTAGGATTGCGTTTCATAGGAGGTTTAAATGAAAAGAATATTGCCGGGAGCCATTTTATCTTATACCCAGTATGGATATTTAAAAGTACCAAAAAATATTAAAAGCCAATGTCCGAATTGCGGTAAATCAAGTGAATTCACATTGAAAGCAAATTTTTATCAAGTGAAAAAAGGCGGATTATTCGTAGAAGGGCTTTGTTCTGAATGTAAAAAACCATCAGAGTTTGTCATTATGTTTCATAATTGTTCAGATCAAATCAATGGAGTAGACATCTATATGTATAATCCTTCAGCTTCAAAAGATCCTTTACATCAACTCGAACAAAACAAAAAAATTCCTATAGACCTTCTCAGATCATATCGCTCTACTTTAAATATCAGTCAGTCAAAAGATCATTCTGCTACGGCAGTAATGTCAAAACGAGTTCTTGAAGGTGTCCTCAAACATTTCCTTGGGGAGAAAACGAATGGGCAGTCTCTTTGCCAGCAATTCGAGCAATTTCCAAAACATGTTGATTTAACGAAACCGATTCAAAATATTGGCCACCTTGTTCATCCGGACAGTCTTTTTTATGAAATGCTTGAACTAAAGCAAGAAATTGACGATGAAACCATTGTTTTATTAACAGAATTATTGGAAGTCCTGATCGAATATTTATTTGTACTGCCTGAAAAAATCGAATTAATACATGATAAGATTGAACAGAAATTGAAATAGAAATCGCACATACGACTATCCATTTGAGAGTAAGAATATTCCTTTCTTATAAAGTGAAACTTCTATTAGTGATTTTTTCATCCCCACTGACGGAAGACCAGCTAATATACGAAAAAAAGAAGGTAGCCACCTATATATGAGATGGCTATCTTCTTTTTTTGAACGAGCTTTTAAAAAGTCCATTATTATTTTAACGAAAAATATCTTTTACTACCAAGCTGACTACACCATCTTTTTTTATTAAGTTATAACCGGTGCAACTATCATCGACTACAGACACTGTATCTTCTTTACTTACACACAACAATTAACCACAAATTAAAATAAGGAAAGGGGGAAATGGATAAAATAGTTGCGATGGATATAGAATAGGACATAGGAGTAACTGTATTGGGACCAAACCAATGTACCATGGGATAAATCAAAAATATTCCTGCAGTACTTAATACACTAAAAGTTATAAATGCATAACTTTCCCAAGTGTAGATTTTTGGTTGCGCGAACATATACCTCCTTTTGCAGAGAATGTGAACGGTCTATGGTACTGTGATTTATATCTTTTAAACTTAGGGTATATAACATAATACAAATTTGTTTATTTCTTCTTTTAGTCTATTAAATTTCTAAAGTGTTAGTGAGAAGTAGGGTGTATTAAAATCGACTCGAAAAGCATTGAATGTAACGTAAAAAGTGATTCATCGTCTAGCTTTATAAGGAGCTGATGAATCACCTGCACATGAAAGTTTCACTTTATCTCTCTGTCTCAAAAAACTCGATCCACTCTCCATCAGGACCAGAGAAGAAAAAATAACGTGTTCCATCTGGTAGGGTTTCAATTTCTTCACTTAATAAAAAAGTGATCCCTAATTTTTTCAGCCTTTCCATTTCATCTTCTAATGAATCTACTTTGAAGCAAATATGATGTATTTTACCTTCTGTTGGCAGAGAAGAATTATAACCTTCAATGAATTCAACAATGGTTTCTTGGGCGCCATCTACACCTAAAAAAGCGAGTTTTAAGTTTGGATCTGGATGTCCCATACGTTTGATAAGTTTTAACCCAACCACTTCTTCATAAAATGAGATCGATGTTTCTAAGTTTGCAACCATGATTCCAACATGTTCGATTCTTCGTACCGGCATATCGATTCCTTCTTTCCGTAATTTTAATATGTATCATAATATTGAAAATTGAGAAAATAAGCAAGATAAAAACCTTACAAATTTTATGATGTTCTATGATATAGTGAGAAAGTATGTTTGGAAAGAAGGAAGGAGACAACGCAATGAACACAACTTTACAAACTCCTTCATTAACGGAAACGATGAAAGAGTGGCATCAAGCATTAGCATATGAAATTAAACATTGGAAAACGATAGGCGGTAGTAAGCTATCGATTATAAATGGTCGTTTTTTATATACAGATTATGAAAGTACAGTTTATGTATTTCAGCTTATCTCGGAAGTAAGCTTACCAGAGGGTACACCCATTCGAATTGAATTTGATGGTGAGGAAACAACAGGAGAAGTATTATCCGTACATGGATTAGAAATCGAGCTGAAATTGAATGATTATATACAAGGTGAAATAAGAGAAGCTAGTTTATACAGTGAACCATGGCAGTTGTTAGAACAACTGCAAGAGCGGTTGAAAGAAATACGAAAAGATAAACAAAAGCGTCAGCGGGTAAAGCGTCTTTTAGATGGAAAGAGTACGCCAAAGCATATAGAAAAGATGAAAAATCCGAAGAATGAACTTGCATATCGTTCTTTTTATAATAGGGCGACATATGTGTGGGGACCACCTGGAACAGGAAAGTCTTATAACTTATCACGCATTATTTCGGCGCATTATCAAAAAGGAAAGTCAGTACTTGTACTTGCTCATAGTAATGCAGCAGTGGATGTATTAATGAGTGAAGTCACAAAGCAAATAGAGAAGAAAGAAAAATGGACACCAGGAGAAATCGTCCGATATGGATTTAGTCAACATGAACATATACGTAATCATGAAACGTTGCTTGCTTCTAGATTAGTCGAAACAACGAATGGATCATGGGGAGAAGAAAAGCTTTATTTAGAGGAAATGCGCCAAGATCTTCGCCAAAAAATCTTATCGTATAAAGCAACTGCTTCTGATAAGAAGCGGATACAAGAAATTGAAGGAGATCTTAGAAAACAAAGAGCAAAAATTAAAGAAGTAGAAAGAGAATATATTGAAAATGCAAAAGTAATTGGTGCAACGCTATCTAAGTGTGCAATTGATTCTCTTATTTACGAACGAACATTTGACTTAATTGTCGTGGACGAAGTAAGTATGGCTTATGTACCACAAATTGCTTTAGCAGCTTCTCTTGGAAAAAGAATTGTCGTTTGTGGTGATTTTTTACAGTTACCACCAATTGCGATGGCAAATCATGAGCTCGTTAGAAAGTGGCTAGGGGAAGATATGTTTTATCATGCTGGCATTGTCCAATCTGTAAATAGTTATGAAACGCATCCAAATTTATTTATGCTAGAGGAACAAAGACGAATGCATGCGGATATATCTAAGTTTACAAACTCATTTATTTATAAGAATAGAGTGTTCGATCATCCTTCTGTTTCGGCAAGACAAGAATTAGCGAAATTACAGCCATTTGCAAATGAAGCGCTAGCTCTGTTTGATACAAGTTTGATGGGCGCTTATTCTTTAAAAGATGCAGCCTCTGGTTCACGTTTTAATATTATGTCCGGTTTCGTTGCGATGCAGCTGATTTTAATTGGATTATTAGATGGTGTTCAATCGATTGGAGTTGTCACGCCATATCGCGCGCAGTCCCGTTTCTTATCAACAGGTATAAGGGAGATTTTGCAAAAAACAAAGTATCGAAATACGCCTATATTAGCGGCAACAGTTCATAAATTTCAAGGGTCTGAACGAGATATGATGATATTTGATACAGTAGATAGTTATCCGCAGGAGAGACCCGGCGTATTATTTTTTGATCATAAAAATCATCGTTTAGTAAACGTTGCGATAACGAGAGCAAGAGGGAAGTTTATTCAGTTATCGGACTGTAAGTATATGCGGAAAAACCTTTCTCGAAAACAAGCGTTATCTCACTTAACTTCTCACATAGAAAGACACGGAAATGTATATGATCGTACTACTTCGCGCCCATTGCTAGAACGAAAAATTACAAAACGTTTGAGATGGTTTATGCAAATGAATTTGGAAGAACCGAAAGGATTATTAAAAGATATTCTATCGGCAAAACAAAAAATTATTATTTCGCTTCCAAGTACAAGACAGGTAGACAAAAGAGTATGGCAGGCATTAATGCGTACAGCAGCGCAGGTCACGATATATAGTGATGGACCAATTCCATTAAAAAACGTGAGAATACAAAGACAAAATAAGTCACTCCCATTTTTATTAATTGATGATGAAATCTTTTGGGCAGGAGCGCCTTTAACATCTCACATGACGTTTGAAGGAAGTCCAGAATTCCCTTATATATGTGCAAGATTACATGCACCTGAAACGATTGGCGTTTTAAAAGGGTTTTTAGATATTCGTTAAAATCAGATCGGAATTCCTTGACATTTACTCGGAATAACACTAGAATGAAAATAATTTAATATAATTTTATGAAAATAAAAACAATTTTCTTATCACGAGAGGTGGAGGGACTGGCCCTATGAAACCTCGGCAGCGGATTCAATATGAATACTGTGCCAATTCCAGCAAGTGAAAGACTTGAAAGATAAGAAAGAAGGCTATTTTGAATTTGTATTTTCAAGCCTCTTTCTATCTTTTAGAAAGAGGCTTTTTTATGTGTAAATTTAAAGGAGGAATGGGGAAAATGACAACAAAACAAGTAACGTCACACCGAAATATTATTACGGAAAGTATAGAAGGAAATAAAGAAAACTACATAAAAACAAGTCATGATATACATGCGAATCCTGAAATCGGCAATCAAGAATTCTTTGCATCCAGAACATTAAGTTTACTTTTAGGGAGTGCAGGATTTCAATTGCAGCATAATATAGCAGGACATGAAACAGGTTTTATCGCACGGAAAAGCTCAGGAAAACAAGGACCTACAATTGCTTTTTTAGCAGAGTATGATGCTTTGCCTGGATTAGGCCATGCGTGTGGTCATAATTTAATTGGTACAATTAGCGTTGCAGCAGCGATTGCATTATCGGAAACAATTGAAGAAATCGGCGGTGAAATCGTTGTATTTGGAACACCAGCAGAAGAAGGTGGTCCAAATGGAAGTGCAAAAGCAAGTTATGTGAAAGCAGGATTGTTTAACAAGATGGATGCAGCACTTATGATTCACCCTAGTGGAAAAACAGCAACAACAAGTCCGTCACTCGCAGTTGATCCACTTGATTTTCATTTCTATGGAAAATCAGCTCATGCAGCAGCGTCACCAGAAGAAGGAATTAATGCATTAGATGCGGTTATTCAACTTTACAATGGGATTAATGCACTGCGTCAACAGCTACCGTCAGATGTGAAAATTCATGGTGTCATTACTGAAGGTGGAAAGGCGCCGAATATTATTCCAGATTACGCATCAGCCCGTTTCTTTATTCGCGCAGCAACACGTAAGAGATGTGCGGAAGTAACAGAAAAAGTACGAAACATTGCGCAAGGTGCAGCACTGGCAACAGGAACAACAGTAAAAATCAATCAGTTTCAGAATGAAATTGATGAATTATTAGTGACAAAAACATTTAATGAAGTGATTGCTGAGGAATTAGAAAACCTTGGTGAAGAAGTAAATCGTAAAGAGAGACTTGGAATCGGTTCAACAGATGCGGGAAATGTGAGTCAAGTTGTACCAACGATTCATCCTTATATCAAAATTGGTCCAGAGCATTTAATTGCGCATACGAATGAATTTAGAGAAGCAGCTTGTTCGGAACTTGGCGATAAAGCCTTAGTTACATCCGCAAAAGCATTAGCGTATGCAGCATACCGATTAATTACAGAAGAAGGAACGCTTAATCAAATTAAGGAGGAGTTTAGAGGGGCGCAGCGAAATCAATAATGTGATAAGTACTCGAGAAGTGGTTTTCTAAAATTTTATTTGGATGAAAAAGGTTTGGAGAAATCTCTAAGCCTTTTTGGGTTATAAAAGGTAATAAAAAGAGAGATTACTACCCACAAATAGCAAGATAAATAGCCGAAGTATTAAAAAGGAGGAGGAAAAGTGAATCGGAATACTCTTGAAGGCTATCAAATTAGAACTGCACATAATAATGAAAGTACTCTTATTATTCATATGCTAAAAGAAATCGCTCAATGGTTAAAAGATAAAGAAATCAATCAGTGGCAGTACCTCTTAGAAGGTAGAGATGACGAAGAGATAGCACAAGCTGTAACGAACAACAACACTTACATCATTTTAAAAGAAAATGAAATGATAGGTACTTTCACAGTTTCTTCCACACAAAGTGATTGGGATCGCCATATTTTTGGTGAAGATGTTTTTTTTGATTCACTATATTTACATAGACTGGCGATTATCCCTAAGTATATGAAAAGGAGAATAGGTGAAAGGATTTTGATGTGGATTCAAGATAATATGCACACTGACAAAAAGTTCTTAAAGTTAGATTGTGTTGCAAATAATACTAAACTAAACAAATTCTATAAAAACAATGGCTTTGAGTATTTTGGCGTGGCAGATGGTCATAATAAATATCGAAAAAGGATAAAAAAATAGTTTTCATTACTTGTCGTTAGTGTGCCGCTTGTAACTAAGTTTGTGATTGCGGTTGTATCCGTATCATTTGTTTTGCTTTTTTCGACGTCTATCCCATGTATTTTATCTATGGATATACCATGAAAAATTTCAGAACTTATTAATTTTGTATATTGAAAGAACGATTTTAACATTGGTGATTAGTGGGCCAATTGCATATGTTTTACTGTAAGAGATGAAAAGACACACTTATGTTATTAAAGTGAGTCTTTTTTTCGTATTATTAGATTTTAATCGATAGAAAATGAAATTTCGAATATTTTGATATGTGTTATGTGGCAAACTATAATATAGCTAGATACATAGAAAAGGGGATGTGTTTATGGAAATAGTAAACAAAAGAGCGATGTTGCGATTAATGGATGCAAATGATGTAGAAAAATTATTTGCAATTGTGGAAGGGAATAAAGAAGTTTGGACGTATTTAATAGCTAAAATGGAAAGTTATCAAGATATGGATCGGTATGTTGAAACGGCAGTAAAACGATATGAGAAGGGAACGGATTTACCATTTGTTGTTATAGATCAAAAAACGAATGAAGTTGTAGGCAGTACACGTTTGTATAGTATTTCAAATGATAACAAAACGGTTGAACTTGGCCAAACATGGTATCATCCGAGTGTACAACGAACAAGTGTGAATACGGAATGTAAGTACATGTTATTGCAATATGCGTTTGAAGAATTACACATGCTGCGTGTGCAAATAAAAACAGACTTGCGAAATGAAAAAGCACAACGAGCGATTGAACGACTAGGCGCAGTAAAAGAAGGGATATTACGAAATGAGAGAAGATTACCAAGCGGTTATGTAAGAGATGCGGTAGTATATAGCATCATTGCAAGCGAGTGGCCAATCGTGAAAGATCGATTACTACACAAAATGGACATGTATAAATAGGAGGCAACTATGACAAATTTAGAAACAAAGAGACTCAAGATGATCCCCTTTACATTAGAACTTGTCGAGGCAATGATAAAAGGGAGAGAAGAGCTACAGGAAATCATATCGTATAAAATATCTTTAGAATGGCCAATGCCAGATTATAAAGATATTTTGCCGTGGATTGCTGAAAGTTTACGAAAAAGCCCGAAACAAAGTAAATGGAGCGGACTTATTATTCATAAGGAAGATAATGTTATTATTGGTGATATGGGTTGTAAAGGTGCTCCTGATTCAACTGGTACAGTAGAGATTGGATATAGCATTGTACCAGAATATCAAGGGAAAGGCTATGCGACTGAAATGGCAAAGTCCTTCGTTAAGTGGCTGGAGCAGAATGAAGAAGTGCAAACGATTAAGGCAGATTGTTTAACGAGTAATGTCGCGTCGAGTAGAGTGTTAGAAAAGATAGGCTTTACATGTGTACTTGAGGAACAACATATGAAATATTGGATTGTAAAGTGAAACGGAAGAGGTATATGCTCTTAAGAGAGGAAAATATACCTTTTTTTCTTACAAAATGATTACTTCTTTTATATACTTTTGTTTCATCATTCCCTTCCGTGAAAAAATTCGTTACAATGGAGTTGTATGAGGAAATTCGTACATAAATCAAACTCATATAGTATGAACCACAAATAATAGTAAATTAAAAATCCTCTATTTGAATGAAAATCCTTTATAATACGAATTGATTGTTTAGAAAAGTTCCTTCTTTTAAATAAACTCAAATTTAATGATTCGAAAAAGGTCATTTTAAATTAATAGAAGTATGGATGATGCGCGGAGGCTAGTACAAATGAAACAAAATAAGAAAAGTAAGAAAAGACGAGTTTTGCAAGTGTTCTTGCTTATGATTAGTTCTATAATTCTATTTATTAGTTATGCAGCTTACGATATTTGGAGTAATCGCTTTAAAACAGATGAGGTACCTACAGATGCTGCTGTTGTACTAGGAGCGGCTTCTTGGAATGGAAAACCGTCTCCTGTATTCCGCGAACGAATCAATCATGCAATCTCCTTGTATAAAAATGGAAGTATTAAGAAGATTATTTTTACAGGTGGTACTAAATTTGAATCAGAGCTGGAAGAAGCACGGACTGCGAAAGCGTATGCATTAAAGCATGACGTAAAGGATGAAGATATATTAATTGAAACACAGTCGCGTTTTACAGAAGATAATTTGAAGAATGCTAAGCAAGTTGGAATTGACAATGGCTTACATACTTATACAATCGTAAGCGATCCTCTTCATATGAAGCGAGCGATGAGAATAGCGAAGCATATTGGGATGGATGCATACGCATCGCCGACTCCCACATCAGCATATAAAACATTAGATACAGAAATTCCGTTCTTTTTTAAAGAATTGTGCTCTTATATTGGGTATGTTGCATCGTTACCTATACGTACTTTGAAAGGTGATTAAGAAAGTAAGAAAAAGGATAGACAAAGGTAGAATAGTTCTGCTGAGTCTGTCTTTTTTTCTATAACTTTACAAATTATAGAAAAAAATTCCGATAAAAACCTTGTATTTTTATCGGAATAGTGACACAATAAAATGCATAATCAAATATAATCTTATCGAGAGAAGTGGAGGGAACGGCCCAATGAAACTTCAGCAACATATCATGTGATAAAAAGGTGCTAATTCCGAGTAGATAAGAAGGAAAAGAAATGACAACCTTCTTATATGTAAGGTTGTTTTTTTAGTAGGAGGAGAGAAAAGATGAAGCGTTTATTTTTTACACTAGTAAGCATCGTATGCAGTTTATTTGTAATTTCTGGTTGCGCAAAATCATCTGCAGGTGACCAAAAAGAAATTCGTTTAGGGTTTACCCCAGGACCATACAGTGATCAAGTGAAAAAGGCAGTTCAACCATATTTAGAGAAAAAGGGCTATAAAATTAAAATTGTTGAGTTTAATTCACCAAACGAAACAAATCCAGCCCTAACAAATAAGGATATTGATGCAAATATATTTCAAAGTACTGCTTTTATGGAATCGTACGCAAAAGAAAATAATGCGAAAATTTCGAACGTTATTCAGGTTCCATCAGCACCTCAAGGTGTATACTCTGAAAAACATAAGTCATTAGATGGTTTGAAGGATGGAATGAAGATTGGGGTACCAAATGATCCAGTTAATTTAGAACGTGCATTACGTATTTTAGAAGAGATTGGCTGGGTGAAATTAAAAGACAATGTAAATATTTTAACAATCTCTGAAAAAGATATAACGTTTAAAAAGAAAGATTTCAAATTGGTACCGCTTGAATCACCACAAATTCCAAGAGCTATGAAAGATTTAGATTACGGTATTATTAACGGAAACCTTGTTATTTCATCTGGACATAAGTTAAAAGAAGCGCTGGAATTAGAAAAAACACCATCACAACATAGAATTATTGTTACTGTTCGCGATGAAGATAAAGAAAAACCATTTGTGAAAGATTTAATTGAAGCATATCATTCACCAGAGTTTAAAAAGATGATTCAATCTGAAGAACAATTTGAGGGGTTTGTGCTCCCTGATTACTTAAAGTAAAGGAGATCTTGATATGACATTATCATTTATAGAAACAGAAGAACAAGTTCTCGTATTGGAGAAAATAAAAGAATTCATTCCGCGATTTGCAGAAAGGGAACATCAACTGAGTGAACTCGGATCTTTTCCTTTTGAAAATATTAAAGATTTACAAAATATTGGTTATACGAAGCTAACATTACCAAAAGATGTCGGTGGAAAGGCCATTTCATTGTATGATTTTGTTTTATTTCAAGAAAAAATTGCAGAGGGAGATGGAGCAACCGCTTTATCAATTGGTTGGCACCTTGGAATTGTGAAAGAACTTGCTGAAAATCGCTCATGGCAACCTGATATGTTTTCTTGGTTTTGTGAAGAAGTAAAAAAAGGTGCTCTTTTTAACCGAGCAGCAACAGAACCGAAGACAGGGAGTCCAACAAGGGGCGGGAAACCAGAAACATTAGCTGTGAAAAAAGGTGATAAATGGGTTATAAACGGCAGAAAGACTTTTACAACGATGGCACCTGTACTTGATTATTTCATCATCTCAGCGAGTATTGAAGGACGAGAAGAGATAGGAGAATTTGTGATTCCAAGGCACGAAAAAGGTGTCTATATAGAGGAGACATGGGATAGTGTTGCGATGCGTGGAACGGCTAGCCATGATCTTGTATTACAGAATGTTGAAATCCAAAATAAATTTTTTACAGATGTAAAAGGTGCACAGGTGAAACCAAAAGGAATTGGATGGTTACTGCATATACCAGCATGTTATTTAGGGATTGCGCAGGCTGCAAGAAATTATGCGATTGATTTTGCCAAGTCATATCAACCGAATAGTTTAAATCATCCAATCAGTTTACTGCCGAATATTAGAAGATTAGTAGGTGAATTAGAGCTAGAACTTATGCAGGCACGCACGTTTTTATATCAAGTTGCAAAAAAATATGATGAGGCAGAAGATAAACAATCTTTGCAAGCCGAATTAGCAGCTGCAAAATATATTGCGACGAATGTAGCCATATCGGTTGTAGATAAAGCAATGCGAATTGTTGGAGCGAAAAGCTTATCTGAAAAAAATCCACTACACCGTTATTATTTAAATGTTCGAGCTGGTTTACACAATCCGCCAATGGATGATGTAACACTCTCGCTAATAGCAGACGATGTTTTTAAATCAAATGAAAAGGAGTGAATGAAAATGATAACGTTACGCGATATCAATAAAACGTTCCAGACGAAAGAAGGTTTATTTCATGGTGTAAAATCAGTCTCTTTACAAATTGAAGAACATGATATATTCGGAATTGCTGGATTGAGCGGTGCAGGAAAGTCTACGTTATTACGTACAATGAATTTACTAGAAAAGCCGGATTCAGGTGTGGTGATTGTAAATGGAGAAGATTTAACAAAGTTATCGAAGAAAGATTTACGAACGGCAAGACAGTCGATTGGTATGATTTTTCAACACTTTCATCTTCTTCATAATAAAAATGTATCGGATAATATTGCTTTGCCGTTAGAATTGAAGTCAGTTTCAAAAGAAGAAAAAGAAAAACGAGTGCGAGAATGCTTAGAAATTGTTGGCTTAAGCGATAAAGCATATCATTTTCCTTCACAACTAAGCGGTGGGCAAAAACAACGTGTTGCGATTGCACGTGCATTAGCAAATGATCCCAAAGTATTACTTTGTGACGAGCCGACATCGGCACTCGATCCGAAAACGACACGATCTATTTTGCAATTTTTACAAAAGATAAATAAAGAGCTAGGGGTTACAATCGTAATTGTAACGCATGAAATGAATGTCATTAAACAAATTTGTAATAAAGTAGCAGTGATGGAAGAAGGAGAAGTTGTTGAATCCTTCCATTTACGTGACCAACATCTAAAACCAACAACAGAAATCGCAAAACTTCTATTAGGTGTTGAAGGAGAGAGAGGCATTGCACATGTTCAATAATGTTATTCCACTGCTTCCAGAAATTTGGACATCGCTTTTGCAAACATTTTTAATGGTTGGACTTTCAGTTGGAGCGGCAATTATTTTAGGAATTCCTTTAGGTGTAATTTTATATTTTACTAGCAAAGGACAAATTTTGGAACAAAATATTGTCCATCGTACATTAAACGGCATCGTAAATATTATTCGCTCATTTCCATTTATCATTTTGTTAGTAGCTCTTGTACCATTTACAAGAACCTTATTAGGAACTACAATTGGTCCAATCGCTGCAACGATTCCTTTATCAGTAGCAGCCATTCCTTATTTTGCAAGACTTGTAGAGCAAGCGCTGCGCGAAGTTCCAAAAGGGGTAATTGAAGCTGCTGAGGCAATGGGAGCGTCGCCACTGCAAATTGTTTGGAAAGTACTGCTTGTTGAGGCGCGTTCAGGTCTTGTATTAAGCTTAACAGTTTTAACAGTAAGCTTTATTTCCTACTCAGCTATGGCAGGTGTTGTCGGCGGTGGTGGTGTCGGTGACTTAGCGATTCGTTTCGGTTATTATCGTTTCCAAACAGATGTTATGGTTGTTACAGTACTTATGCTTGTGATTCTCGTTCAATCTGTACAATTTATTGGAAATAGAATTGCAGCGAAACTTGATAAAAGATAATGATAAAAAGAACTTTGGTATGCACCAAAGTTCTTTTTATTGTAGGGGATGAACAATGAAAGGTGTTCAATGATCGACGTGCGGAAAATTAGCGCTATCGATATAACATATGAGAGAATGTAGGAGAGAAGATAAAGGAATATATATGTGAAAGGGGGAAAAACAGTGGCAGAAATCAAATTTGATATTAAAGAAACTTTTGGAGTTATATCACAGTCACCTAAAGGCTGGAACAAAGAACTCAATCTAATTAGCTGGAACGGCAAAGAGCCAAAGTATGATTTGCGTGATTGGGCACCGGAACATGATAAAATGGGAAAAGGTATCACATTGACAATCGAAGAGTTAAAAACATTAAAAGATATTTTAAACCGTATGGAGTTATAAAAACAAAGTGTTTTGTGCAGAAAAAACCACTTTTGAATTGTTATTTCAAGAGTGGTTTTTTTGTATGGACGTATATGTCAGAAAAGACTATACAATTTTTTCTTCTCTATCTTCTTTTTTGTGATGTTCAGGCACGTAGATATATTGTGATACAATAAGAAGAACGCTTATAAAAAATACAGGGAACATACTCGATAGAAATAGACCATCCATCATAAAATTAGTGATTAAACAAACGATAATAATGAGTGATGTAAATAGATGAGAAATGTGTTTTTTTAATCGTATTTTATATAATTCTCGCAATATTTCACAGCATACAAATAAGATGAGTATGCTTAAAAAATATATATTTGTATCATAAATAACAAAACAACAGATTAGACCGAAGAAAGCTAGATACTCAATAAGTAACGGAATATTACGTAGCATAAGATGTTACCGTACTAAGTAAGGAAGTGGATCAACGGCATTTGTTTTCTCGAAATTCCATTCCCCATTATGTAATTCAAAGTGAAGATGTTGTCCTGTTGAATGTCCAGTGCTCCCCATCTGCCCTAACTCTTGACCAACTTGAACGCGATCTCCGGCTTGTACAAATCTGTTTTTCATATGTGCATAAACAGTCGTATATAATTTTCCTTTTATGTAATGAGTGACAAATACAACATTACCATAGCTACTAGAATAGTAGGATTTGATAACTTTCCCAGCAGCTGCAGCATGGATAGAAATATCTCCAGTTGCCACAAAGTCAACACCATAATGCATTTGTCCCCATCTCACTTCAAATGGTGAGCTAACTTGTCCTTGTGTTGGAAATTTAAAAACAGCAGGTATGGAAGGTGATGTAGATTTCTCTTGCGGTTTATTTTGTAATACATAATGTTTTGCAACATACCCATATCCAGAGCCAAAACGAATTTTATACCATGTACCTACAGTATCAACGACTTGAAGTTGCGTTCCGTTTTGTAAAGAGCCAATAACAGCAGTGTTTGTCCCTGCACTGCTGCGTACTTTTAAGTTAGGTGTTGCAACGTAGTAAGCATTGTTTTGTATTGTAATCCCGTTAACGAATGAGTGTGAACGATTGGATACAAATTCTTTTTTTACGTATCCTTTTTGTCCATTGTGAGAGATGAGATACCAGTCGTGATGTGTTTCTTGGACAGAGATAAATGCTCCGTTTGGTAATACGTCAATAATGGATGATTGTATACTTGGTTTTGAACGAACATTTAAGGCGTCTGCAGTTACGATGTGTTGGGTTTGTTGTGGATGTAGCTTTTTCAAAGATAAATTGGACTTTTGGATGTAGCCAATTTTGTTTTGGGAGTTTACTTTATACCAGTTACGTGTAGTTTCGAGAATAATCACAGGTGTGTTATATGAAATACTTCCGAGGGAATCACTATTTGTTGTGCTTTCTTGATAGAGTTGAACGTTATCAAGTTTTACGTATCCGATTCCTGCGTTGCTCTTTGGTTGTACAGCTGTTGTTTGCGTATCTGCTTCAGTAGTGGATGGTAAAAGAGAAGCGGTTGCAATAGTTGTTGCTGTCAATGTTGTAGCTTTCATATTCATCGTATAATGAGCCTCCTTGTATTGTTTGTGACAAAATTTAGAAATATATTAAAAGAATAACAGAAATATAGTAATTATGGAAATAAAGAAGGAGAATTCAGTTGTTTCTCAAGTACGCAACTTTAGGTTAATGAACTTGTTTTTCTAAACTTTACAGGAGTTTGAAAAATCTTTCATTTTCTTTGCTTTTTTCAAGTTTTATATGAGAAACCTATGTTTCGGATTTATACTACGGTATAATAATGTGGAAAAAGTACGAAAAGAGGTAAGTTTCATGCTAGAGGTTATTGCAACTTGTTTAGAAGATGTGAAGCAAATTGAAAAAGCTGGTGGAAATCGAATTGAACTCATTTCAGCATACACAGAAGGTGGATTAACACCAAGTTATGCTTTTATAAAAAAAGCGGTGAAAGCTGTAAACATACCTATTCATGTTATGATTCGTCCTCATGCTAAGTCATTTATATATACAGCAGAAGAAATCAAAATGATGAAAGAAGATATTCGAGTCGCGCAAGAACTTGGTGCAGCCGGTGTTGTATTAGGTGTATTGAATGAACAAAATCAAATTGATGAAGAAAAATTAGCTGATTTATTATCTGTTGTAGATGGAATGAATGTCACATTTCATCGTGCAATAGATGAAATGGCTGATCTTGTTGGTGCAGTTCAAACATTGCGTAATTTTGAAAAGATCACTCATATTTTAACTTCTGGTGGACAAGGAGGCATAGTGGAAAATATTCCTGTACTCCATGAAATGCAAAGAGTAAGTCAAGGTGATGTACAGCTCATTGCTGGAAGTGGTGTGACAAAGGAAAATATACAACGAGTATTGAATGAAACAGGAATTTCAGAAGCGCATATTGGTACTGCAGTCCGAGAAGGTAAATCTTGTTTTGCTGAAATAAATCAAAAATCTGTACAAGATCTAGTGGGATTGACAAAATCATTATAATGCTAGAGAAGAGGGGAAAAGATGGAGAAAAGCAAGAAAAAAGAAATTATTTCATGGATTAAAACAATAGGAATTACAATAGGAATCGCTTTAATTGTACGTGGTATTTTATTTACTCCTTCTCTCGTACAAGGTGAGTCTATGATGCCTACTTTAGAAAATAATGAGCGTGTCCTTGTCAATAAAATTGGTTATAATATACAAGGTTTAAATCGCTTTGATATTATCGTGTTTCATGGAAAAGAAGGATATGATTTAGTGAAGCGAGTAATTGGCTTACCAGGGGATACGATTGAGTATAAAAACGACGTATTATATGTGAATGGAAAAGCGGTAGATGAACCATATCTAGCAGAGTATAAGGAACAGGTAGGTAAAGGGAAGCTAACTCCTGATTTCACGTTAGAGCAAAAAACTGGAAAAGAAAAAGTTCCAGAAGGACAAGTATTTGTCCTGGGAGATAATCGTCAAGTTTCAAAAGATAGCCGCATGTTTGGATTTGTTTCTGAAGATCAAATTGTCGGAAAAGGTGAAGTAGTATTTTGGCCGTTGCAACAAGTAAGAGCGTTGCATTAAAGATAAGGTTTTGATATATGTGTTAAAAAGCATTGAATGTTCATTTCAATGCTTTTTTTATTTTAGAAAAATATTGTCTAAAAAGAAAGAATATTTTATAATTTTAAATTATATATTTGTTTCGAAAAACGGAATTGTTGTTCCGAATTACGGAACTTAGGGGAGCTAGGATGAGTATAAATAAAACAGCTGTAAAGACGATGGATATTTTAGAACTATTTTATGAACATGAAGAGTTAACGTTAACGGAAATGGTTCATCACACGGGGATGCCTAAAACATCTGTATACCGTTTAATTGGTTCACTTGAAGAAATGGGTTTTTTACAAAAGACAACAAAGGGAGCCTATAGACTGGGATTAATATTTTTAGGATTTGGTCAGCTTGTTTCGAAGCGATTATCGGTACGAAATATTGCAAAACCATATATGAAAATGCTTAGAGATTCTCTTGGTCAAGCTGTCAATTTAATTATTCAAGATGATAATGAGGCAATTTATATTGAAAAAATGGATGGAGATCAACCAGTAAGAGTATACACAGAGATTGGAAGACGAGCACCTTTATATGCAGGAGCATGTCCGCGTATTTTGCTTTCGTATTTTGGAGAAGCCGATCAAATGCGGTATGTAGAGAAAGTACAATTACAACGATTTGCGGATGGAACGATAGTGGATAAAGAAGAGTTACAAAACCAGTTACGTAAGGCAAAAAGAGAAGGGTATACGATAAGTTATTCGGAACTTGAGAACCATACAGCTGCCATTGCAGCACCTATTTTTGCAAGCGATGGTCATGTAATAGCTGGTATTAGTATTTCAGGATTAGAAATTGAGTATAATGAATCGACAATTCCAACCTTTATTAAAAAAGTGAAAGAAACGGCGCATCAAATTTCGAAAGAACTTGGCTGGATGGGTGAAAAGGAAGGGATATGATGAAATTTTCAGCACTAGGGGATCAAGCAGTTGTTGTTACATTTGGAGAAAAAATTGATTTGGGTATATATGAAAATGTGCAAAATTTATGCAGTCTATTAAAGCAAAATCCTTTTCATGGAATGATTGAGTGTGTACCTTCATTTACTTCTTTAACAGTATACTATGATGTATGTAAATTATGGGAGAAAAATGAAGGAAAGATAGTGCCTTATGATTTTGTATGTGAATACGTAAATCGATTGCTTAGTCATACTCAAAATAAAACGCAAAAACAATATGATTGTATTTCAATTCCAGTTTGCTACGGCGGTAAATATGGACCTGATTTAGAAGAAGTTGCAGCATACCATGAGTTATGTGCAAGTGATGTAATTCGTCTTCATAGTGAAGCGACGTATTTTGTTTATATGTTAGGGTTTACACCAGGTTTCCCGTATTTAGGTGGGATGCCCAAAGAGCTCGAAACACCTAGAAAACAAACACCGCGTTTACAAATAGCACCTGGTTCAGTTGGAATTGGCGGAAGTCAAACAGGAATATATCCATTAGAAACACCAGGTGGCTGGAATATTATTGGCCGGACACCTATTGCATTGTTTCAGCCAGATGAAGAAAAGCCTACATATGTCCAAAGCGGAATGTATTTACGTTTTATCCCAATAACAGAGGAAGAGTTTCTGGTTATGGAGGGAGCTAAGAAATGAATGTTGAGATTTTACATGCGGGGATGTTTACAACGGTTCAAGATTTAGGAAGATATCATTATCAACAATATGGTGTACCTGTTGGCGGTGCTATGGACCAGGCAGCATTAAGAATGATAAATATGTTAGTAGGAAATGAAGAGAATGAAGCTGGATTAGAAATTACAATGATGGGACCGAAACTACTTATAAAGAAAACAACATTGCTGGCAATTGGTGGTGCGAATACGGAGCCTCTGTTAAACGGGGAGCCAATTCCATTATGGCGACCAGTTCTGGCGAAAGAAGGGAGCATGCTTTGTTTCGGGAAGGTGCAATTTGGGTGTAGAACATATGTGACCTTTGCAGGTGGAATTGATGTTGCAAGTAGTATGGGAAGTAAAAGTACATATGTAAGAGCGAGTATAGGTGGAATGGAAGGACGGGCATTGAAAAAGGGAGATCTTTTTCAAATTGGTACACCGTCAAAATTTGCTACTTGCTTGATAAAGAACTTGATGGATGAAGAAAGAATGGCAACAAGTTGGGGGATATGTAGTCATGTTTTACCTAAATATAGTCGTAGCCCAATTATTCGTGTCATTCCAGATTTTGAATGGGATCAATTTAAGAATGAGAGTTTAGATGCGTTTTTTACAAAAGAATATAAAGTATCTAATTATGCTGATCGTATGGGATATCGGTTTGAAGGTGAAGAACTAAAAAGAATAGAACAATCTGAGATTTTATCAAGTGCAGTTACCTTTGGAACAATTCAGGTGCCGCCTGGTGGCAATCCAATTATCTTAATGGCAGATAGACAAACGACAGGTGGATATCCGCGAATTGGTAATGTCATATCAGTTGATTTACCTATCCTTGCACAATTGAAACCAGGTGATTATGCTACGTTTGCAAAGACTTCTATAACAGAAGCGACAGAACTTTACATAGAGCAAGAACAAAATATGAATTTATTAAAGAAATTTATCGCTTTACAAGCTTAAAGTAGGGGGGAAATAGAACATGGTTACGATTGATTTGAATTGTGATTTAGGAGAAGGATTTGGTGCATATCAAATAGGAAACGACGATAAAATTCTTCCGTTTGTTTCGTCAGTAAATATTGCATGTGGTTTTCATGCTGGTGATCCAACTGTTATGCGTCAGACTGTTGAAAAATCGCTAAGAAATAATGTGGAAATAGGTGCGCATCCAGGTTTTCCAGATTTAATTGGGTTTGGGAGAAGGATGATGCGCGTTTCTCCAGATGAAGTATATGATTATGTTTTATATCAAATCGGAGCATTAGATGGATTTATAAGAGCGGCAGGAGGGAGGATGCATCATGTAAAACCACACGGTGCACTTTATAATATGGCAGCTACTGATCAAGAAATTGGGGATGCGATTGCAAAAGCAATCTATCAAATAAATCCAGAGTTATTCCTGTATGGATTAGCAAATAGTAAATTTATACAAGCAGCCGAAAAATATGAACTGAGGCTTGTGCAAGAGGCGTTTGCCGATCGTACGTATCAATTAGATGGAACATTAACAAGCCGAACAGAAGAAAATGCAATTATAAAAAATGAAGATATAGCAATTGAACAAGTAGTGCAGATGGTTAAGGAAGGAAATGTAAAAACAGTCGGTGGAAAGATAATCAATATTGATGCGCAAACAATTTGCATACATGGTGATGGTGAGCACGCAGTTCAATTTGTAGAAAAAATATACAGAACATTTCGATTAAACGATATTTCTATTTGTGCACCAAAGTAGAATAAGGGGGAGATACATAAATGCTGAAATTAATTGGAATATTGCTTGTAGCTGTTGGATTTTTATTTCGTCTTAATACGTTATTAGTTGTAATGGTTGCAGGAATTGCAACGGGTATGATTTCAGGGATGAGTTTTTATGATGTGATTAGTATGTTTGGAAAGTTTTTCATAGAAAACAGATATATGTCGATGCCAATTTTATTAACACTCCCTGTCATTGGGATACTAGAAAGATATGGACTAAAAGAAAGAGCAGAAGCATTAATAACGAAATCTAAAGGAGCTACAACAGGAAGAGTACTCATGTCATATTTTGCAATTCGCGAAGGATCAGCTGCAGTAGGACTTAATATTGGTGGGCATGCTCAAACAGTAAGACCATTAGTTGCACCAATGGCAGAAGGGGCAGCACAAGGGCGTTACGGAAAACTTCCAGAAAAACTGAAAGAAAAGATTAAAGCGAATGCAGCGGCAGCTGAAAATACAGCATGGTTTTTTGGGGAAGATATTTTTATCGCAACAGGAGCAATTCTATTAATGAAGGGATTTTTTGATTCGGTAGGAATGCATGTTGGTGTGTGGGATATGGCGCTTTGGGGAATTCCTACGGCAATCTCAGCTTTTATTGTCAGTTGGATTCGTTTTAAACGATTCGATAAGTATATTGAAAAAACGATGAAAAAAGAAGAAAGCAAACAAAAGGAGGCGATATAAGATGAATATTATTACACTTGATACAATCTATTATTTATTAGGTATTATTGTTGCCTTTGTCGCGATTCGTATTGCTTTTGATCGTCAGCATCCAAATCGCCTTGGTTCTAGTTTATTTTGGGCATTATTTTCTATTACATTTTTATTTGGGAATATGATTCCGTCATTTTATATCGGTTGTATTGTATTAGCAATGGTCGTTTTAGCATCATTAAATAAAGTAACGAAGTCCAATGAAAAAGAAGCACCTACAGAAGAGCGAGTGAAACATGCAGAAAAATTGAGAAATAAAATTTTTATGCCCGCTATTTTAATTCCCATTTTTACAATCATTGGTACGTTAACGTTAGGAAAGCTAAAGTTTGGAAATGTATTTCTCGTTGATCCTGAGAAGGTCACATTAATCGCATTAGCTCTTGGGGCATTGCTTGCTTTCGTAGCGGCAATGGGAATCACAAAGGCAAAAATAACAGCCCCTGTACAAGAGGGAAGCAGATTATTACAAGCTGTCGGATGGGCCGTTATTTTACCACAAATGTTAGCAGCGCTTGGTGGTATTTTTGCAAAATCTGGTGTGGGTCAAGTTGTCTCAGATTTAGTAGGACAAGTATTGCCGACAGAATATCCATTTGTCGCTGTTATGGCATATTGTTTAGGGATGATGTTGTTTACAGTTGTAATGGGGAATGCCTTTGCCGCATTTGCTGTTATTACAGGAGGAATTGGTCTACCGCTTATCGTTCAAATGCATGGAGGTAACCCAGCGATCATGGCTGCGCTTGGAATGTTTGCAGGGTACTGTGGTACATTGATAACGCCGATGGCAGCAAACTTTAATATTGTACCAGCGATGCTATTAGAATTAAAAGATAAAAACGCGGTAATAAAGGCTCAAGCACCAATTGCAATTACTATTTTTGTGATTAATATGTTCATCATGTATGGACTTGTGTACAGGTTTTAGAAGGGAGTGGGGATGATGAAGACAGTATTGTTAACAGGGTTTGAGCCTTTTGGTGGAGAAGAAATGAATCCTGCCTGGGAAGTTGCAAAGGAACTAGATGGCCAAGTGATGGGAGATTACAAGATTATTAGTAAAAAAGTCCCCACTGTGTTTCATAAATCACTACAAGTGTTACAGACTTATATGGAGGAAATAGAACCAGAGCTTGTTATATGTATAGGACAAGCAGGAGGACGCCCAGATATTACAGTGGAACGAATTGCAATTAATGTTGATGATGCAAGGATTCCTGATAATGAGGGGAATCAGCCGGTTGATGTACCTATTATAGAAGAAGGACCAGTCGCATATTGGTCTACGCTTCCAATGAAAGTGATTGTAAAGAAACTTCGTGAAGAAGGAATACCAGCTTCTGTTTCGCAAACTGCAGGTACATTTGTTTGTAATCATCTCTTTTATGGACTTATGCATATGTTAGGTAAGAATGGAAATAGGATCCGAGGTGGTTTTATACATATTCCATTTTTGCCAAAGCAAGCAAGTAATCATCCTGGGCAATCAAGTATGTCACTGCCTGTTATTACAAAAGGAATTGAATTGTTAATACAGGTCGCATTAGAGGTAGAAACAGATATTGTAGAATGCGGCGGGGCAACACACTAAGCAAAAATGCAACGTCTACTATGGACAAATGTTATAATAATAGGAAGAAGTATACATAGAGGTGAGAGTCATGCAGCAATATGAAGAAGTACGTTCTATTATAGAAAAAGCAAATAAGATTACGGTATTAACGGGTGCTGGTGCGAGTACTGAAAGTGGTATTCCGGATTTTCGATCAGCGAATGGTTTATATGCAGATGCAAAAGTAGAAATGTACTTATCGAGAGGGTATTATAACCGTAACCCAAAAGACTTTTGGAAACATTATAAAGAAATATTTCAAATTAATACGTTTCATCAATATAAACCGAACCGAGGGCATGAATTTTTAGCTGATTTAGAAAGAAAAGGAAAAGATATCACAGTATTAACACAAAATATCGATGGTTTACATCAATTAGGTGGTAGTAAGCACGTTATTGATTTACATGGCACACTCCAAACAGCTCACTGTCCAAAATGTAAAACGAAATATGATTTGCAATATATGATAGATCATGAACTGCCACGATGTGAAATATGTAATTTTATCTTAAATCCAGATGTCGTTTTATACGGTGATACATTACCGCAATATCAAAATGCAATGCAGCGTTTATATGAAACGGATGTATTACTAGTGATGGGAACGTCGTTAAAAGTGCAGCCGGTTGCATCATTCCCGCAAATTGCAAAAAGAGAAGTAGGGGCAACAACAATTTTAGTAAATGAAGAATTAACGGGGCAAGAGAATCATTTTGATTATGTATTTCAGCAGAAGATTGGGCAGTTTGTAGATCAATTTTAAATGGTGTAGGAGAACCGAGATAAGAGGTATTTATCTCGGTTTTCTCGAGTTTAAATTTTCTTAATTTTCCATAAAATACTATAAATTATATTATCTATGTGCTTTAATATTATTAATAGAGAAAATTTTTATATCAGGATGAGTATGTATGGTTTTGTTTTTGGTTACTTATTTTGCGAATTGTGTGAGGGAAAGGGACTTTAAACTATAGAGAGAGGAGAGCATAATGGAAAAGAAGAAAGAGAAAACGAAACGGAAAAAGAAAAACCACATTCCTTTTCGGTTAAATGTGCTGTTTTTCTTTGTATTTCTTATGTTTTCAACTGTTATTATTCAATTAGGTAAGGTCCAAATTATAGATGGCAAGACGTATACAAATAAGGTGGAAAAGAAGGAGGATCTAACGGTTAGTACTCCTGTTCCGCGTGGTAAAATTTTTGACCGAGAAGGCCATTCGATTGTTGATAATAAACCATTACGGACTATTACATATACAAAAATGACAGGCGTTAATTCAGAAGAAATGTTAAATACGGCAAAACTACTTGCGAAAATCATTGAAATGCCGCAGGAAGCTATGGATAAATTAACAGAGGTAGATAAGAAAGATTTTTGGATGCAATTACATAAGAAGCGTGCAGCAGAAAAGGTGACAAAGGAGGATGAAAAGAAACTAAGAGCAAAAAAAATAGAGGGAAAAGAATTAGATAAAAAGATGGAAGAATTGAGACGTGAGCGGATTACAGCGGAGGAATTAAAGGAACTGACTGTCCAAGATATAGAAGTATTAGCAATTAAAAGTAAAATGAGCGCTGGTTATAAAATGATTCCTCAAATTATTAAGAAGGATGTAAAACAAGACGAATATGCCGTGGTTAGTGAAAAGTTAGCGGATCTTCCAGGTGTAGATACAACTGTAGATTGGGAACGTATATATCCATATGATAAGATACTTCGTTCTATACTTGGTAACGTTTCAAGCGCTGATGAAGGACTTCCAAAGGAACAACTAGACTATTATTTAGTTCGAGAGTATAACCGTAATGATCGTGTTGGAAAGAGTTATATTGAAAAGCAATATGAAGATGCGTTACATGGTACGAAAGCGCAATCAAAAAACATTACAGATAAGGAGGGAAAGATACTTCGAACCGAACAAATTAAAAAAGGAAAAAGTGGCAATAATTTAATGTTAACGATTGATATGGAATTACAAAAGCAAGTTGAGGAAAGCATTGAAAGAAATTTAATGGCATTCAAAGGCATAGAACCGTTGCTTGATCGGGCCTTTGTGGTAATGATGAACCCTAAAAATGGACAGCTGTTATCAATTTCAGGAAAAAAACTAGTAAATAAAGATGGAAATATGCAAGTAGAAGATTTTGCACTTGGTACAATGACGAGCTCTTATGAATTAGGTTCAACAGTAAAGGGAGCAACTTTACTAACGGGTTATCAAACGGGTGCTATTAAGCCATTTACTCATTTTTTCGATGCGCCGATGACATTTAAAGGAACAACAAAAGAAAAGAGATCATGGAAAGATTTTGGTGATGTTGATGATGTAAGAGCTTTACAAGTATCTTCTAACGTATATATGTTTCATACCGCTTTAAAGATTGCTGGAATTGATTATGTACCGAATAGTCCGTTAAATATAAAACAAGAAGTATTTGATAAAATGCGCTATCATTTTGGGCAATTTGGTTTAGGCGTTCCAACGGGGATTGAGTTACCCAATGAGACTGCGGGACAACGGGGAAGAAAAGATAATACACCGGGATTCTTACTTGATTATTCAATCGGTCAATATGATACGTATACACCGCTTCAGCTTGTGCAATATATTTCAACGATTGCGAATGGTGGTTATCGTATGAAACCACAAATTGTACAAGAGATTAGAGAGCAACCAGATAAAGCAGAGGATATTGGTAAGGTTGTTCAATCAATGGAACCAGTCATTTTAAATCGTGTAGATATGGATATTTCGTATATAAATCAAGTGAAAGAGGGATTTAGAAAGGTATTTCAAGAAACTGACGGAACTGGTGTAGCCCACTTTCAAAATCTTCCTTATAAGCCTGCTGGAAAAACAGGAACAGCAGAAGCGATATATGGTGGTGATAGCGATACAGGTAAAGACGAAAATGGAGATAGAAAAAAATGTTATAATTTAACCTTAGCTGGCTATGCCCCTTATGACGCGGAACCGGAAGTTGCATTTTCTGTAGTTGTACCATGGGTAAACGATGATAAATCAGGGATTAATTCTAAAATTGGAAGAGAAGTTTTAGATGCCTATTTTGAATTGAAAGCGAAACGAGTGGGTGGAAATCCAGTTCCTGTAGAACAGCCGAATAAACCGCAGTAAAATGATTTTTAAGGATAGAATAATAATGTATTCAAAAAAGAGACCTAAAAGGTAATGAGGCATACCTTTTAGGTCTCTTTTCGAATTAGCCCGCAGTAACAGCCTGATTCATTTAACAAGAAGAAACGTCCACTGATTAAAGATTTTGAGCTTTAATCATAAAACGATGTTGTTTCACATCGAAATACCCTTTTTGTAGAATAATTTGGTGTATTTTGTATAGCTCATTTATATATGTTTCAGTTTTGAAGTTAGGTACTTGCCAAGGAATGGCTTTTAAATAATAGACGAAAGCACCGATATCATAAAATCTTTGAACGGGAAATTCTTCTTTATATTGTAAAACTTTATAACCACTTTGTTGTATTTCCTCTAGAGCTGTTTCTAACTGCCAATTTGTAAATTCTAGATTGAGTGGTACGCCGAGTGTTTCATTGATTTCCGCACAATCTAAGCCACCTACTTGCTGCGTAAGGAAGATGCCATCTGGAGAAAGGATTCTTTTTACTTCAGAAGCAGAGTATGATTCATGTTGATTTAAAATTAAATCGAATTGCCTATCATCAAACGGTAAGGTGTTGTCATCCGTTACTTTTACTACTTTTATACCTAAAGGTTCTAATTTCTTTTTTGCTATAGGGATATTGGGTGTATAACCTTCAGTCGCATAAATAGTTGAAGGGAAAGGTCTTAACAGGGATAAAAATTCACCGCCACCTGTTCCCATATCAAGCATAGCATGAGCGTTTTGTATAAGCTGAAAGGCCATGCTGCCATATGACCAAGAAAGTAATTCACTTTTCATGCGACCAGTTTCTGTAATAAAAGAGAAATCCCATCCACTAAAGCTCGTATTTGCATTTTCTAAAAGTGTTAAAAATAATTTATCATTTTTCATGTTCGATCCTCCTGTTTATTATAAGAAAAATAAAGTGAATAAACAGAGGAGGAGGGCCTCTAATTGAGATATACGGTTGTTACGTTTCGTGTTCTAGTATTTTCATACAGAATCACTCCAGGAAAAAAAGTATGTTGTTTTACCTTCTAGATTTATAGATATAATACCTTCTCGAAGTAAAAAATAAAATAGATGCAGCTGTATAGCGGTAATAAAGGTAGTTTTTTATGCAACAAAATTCCCTATTCGTTCTTAACTAAAGCTTGTTGTTTTGTCTTTTGATGAGTCTATCTTCATTTCTGTTAGAAAGCCTTTGATCTGATTCTTGCATTTGTTCTTGATCCTTACTCGGAGTATTCAGTGCATCTAAAGGCATGTTGTTGATTTGATGATTTCGTAAATCTTTTTTATCCATGATATATAGCTCCTTCTGTGGTTTGAATTTACATACAATGTAGTTATTAATGGATATTTTACATCTTAAGATCAATTAATATACAAGGGATATATGGAAAAATCATTTAACTATAGTGGGTCTTTAAACAGAATAAAAAGGAAATAAATGGTTAGATTTTCTTAATTCACATAATTTTCAAAAATACAGTCTCCAAATGTTAATATTTGTTATATAATAAACCTATCAAGCATCATCCCTATGTTTTTCTAATATGCCTGTTAAGATAGTTTGTGTTCCCTTTTTATCACCTTACCTTAAAAAGAACTTGTAGTGATTGCTACAAGTTCTTTTGGTTTTCTGATTGAACATGAACGGAAACTTTTAAATATCAATTACCATAAAAAGGAATAAATATTTTTCCGTGATTCGTAGCATGTTAAAAACGTAGGAGGTGATACATATGGCAAATAAAAATAACAGAAATAATAATGTAGTGATTCAAGGTGCTGAGAACGCAATTAATCAAATGAAGTATGAGATTGCACAAGAATTTGGCGTACAGCTTGGTCCAGACACAACATCTCGTGCAAATGGTTCAGTTGGTGGTGAGATTACAAAACGTTTAGTAGCTATGGCTGAACAACAGCTTGGCGGTAGATTCACTCATTAATTTCACTTGAAGACATAAAAGGTTATAGTACGTCGTAGTACATATCTTTTTGCTTGTATGTAATTTATGAATAAGCTTTGATCTCAATAGATATTCATACGATAAGCATCCAAATAGGGTGCTTTTTTCTTTGTTACATAGAAATTACACAATAACCATGAAATAGAACACTTTAATAAGGTAGCACCGCGCTGAGGTTTTAACAGTTTCTTATTTGTATCGTTTTTGTGGAAACCTATCATGTTAACTTGATAGGTATGTGTTGTTACGCATAATATGGGAATGGGTAATGGAAGCTTTAAAAATCGTAGATGGAGCATTAGCGTTAATGTCTGAATTCTGAATATTAAAAAATATAAATTTCAATTCCTCTTTTTTTCGACACTATTAGACAATTATAATGTATTTAAGATTGGTAAATCGAGAAATCAAGTGTGGTGAAAAACATAAATAGGGGAAATTTGTATATAATGTTTTGTTAACAGCAGAATTAGTTTTATTAGTTATGGAACAATATGAAAAATACCACAAAAAGGAAATTGTATAGCTGATTTTAATTTACCATTTGAGCACGAATGTAACAGAAACAAACGTCAGTAAACACGGTTGCTTCTTTTTTGAAAAACTCTTCTAGTTCATCAATGACACACATCACCTGTCGTAAATAACAAGCAATAGACTGTTCATTAAAATTTTATAGAAAATGCATTTCACTATTATTTTGATGCGACATATAAAATATTCAATCTTAATATGGTACTATATAAATTATGCGAGGTGAAAACATGCAAAGTAAAGAAGAAATAATAACGTTTGCATTGGCAACGGGATTAATTATACCAACAGTGGCATTATGTGGTGAAAGTCATGAAGAGGAAGAAGAGAAGGTTATGTCTGATCTACCATTTGAACATTAATAGGGTATATTCCTAGTGCTATCAAACTAACGAAAATAAGAGAATTTCCAACTACATCAAAAAGAGAATATTTCGGATTTGTAGCATAGTTTTTAAACGAAAAGAACCGCATTCAGAATTGTTGAATAATATAAAAGTGTTAATAATTCCTGTAATTCATTATGCACTGTAAAAAACGAAGTCCTCCACAAGACTTCGTTTTTGTTTGTATAAACTATGAATAGTATCTATTTCTTGTATTACTTTTGCTTTAAATTAAAAAGGAGTTTAATAGATACGTATGAATATGACCAAGACAGAAACATGGAAGTACAAACAGAGTTTGTTAATAAATATATTAAAATTGCTAAAACAGAATTTGAAAACAAATTCAATCCATGCTGAGGTTTTATTTCTATTTAAACTTTATTATCAAAATCACATACTTATTTTGAAGACATAGCTTCATTTTGATCAAATTTTTTCAAAATGAAGTTTTTAATGTTTGTTCTTAAATAAGGATTAGTTAGATCCATATAAACATTAATTTTTTCTAGAATAATTGAATGTAAATAACTAATTATCAACATTAAAATATGAAATTTTGCATAATGTTACATAAATTCTGCGTTTTCTCTTTTTTTTGACAAGAATAGACAGTATACTTTTTTTACAAGTTCAATATTTCAGAAAATTATACGAGGTGAATATGATGAAGAATAAAAAAACATTAGCTACAGTCGCGTTAACAACAGGATTAGCTTTAACTGCCGTAGCACCATATGGAGTAGGTCATGCAGAGGAAACAGATCAACTACAAGTTCAAATTCAAGAGGATTCGTTTCGTACAGGTGAACTTACACAACCATCACAAAAGGAGCCAGAGAATGTAGTAAAAGATGCTCTTAAAGAGAAAACAGAGCAAGCGTTGTCTCCAAAACAAGTGAATGGAGAAACAGGAGTAGATTATAAGGTTCTTCAAAAGCGAGCTTCTTATGATGGGACGACACTTGTGCGTATGCAACAAACATACGAAGGAAAAGAAGTATATGGCCATCAATTGACTGCACACGTAGATAAAAAGGGTGTTCTTAAAAGTGTTTCAGGGGATAGCGCGCAAAATTTAAAGCAAGAAGATTTAAAGAAGCCTATTAATCTATCACAAGAAGAAGCGAAACAATATATTTATACGAAATACGGGAATGATATCAATTTTATTTCTGAACCAGAAGTAAAGGAAGTTATTTTTGTTGATGAAAATAATGGACAAGCCAGCAATGCATACCAAGTTACATTTGCTGCTGCAACACCAAAATATGTATCTGGAACATATTTAGTGAATGCACATAATGGGGATATGTTGAAAAATATGGTGCAGGAATCTAACTTAAAAGCTAGTGAAAAGCTTGTTGGGGCCTTAAAGGAAAGTAGAAAAAGCAATCTTACATCATTAACTGGAACAGGAAAAGATGATTTAGGTATCTCTCGTACATTTGGTATCTCTAAACAAAGTAATGGAAAATATGCGCTTGCTGATTACACTAGAGGGCAAGGAATTGAAACGTATGATGTAAATTATAGGGATATTACTAAAGAAGAAAGATATTATCCTGGTACTCTAGCAACTAGCACTTCAACAACATTTAATGATCCAAAGGCGGTAAGCGCTCATTACTTAGCAACAAAAGTATATGATTTTTATAAGGATAAATATAAGCGTAATAGTTTTGATAATAAGGGACAAAAAGTAGTATCAGTTATACATGCTTGGGATTCTGCAGATACAAATGATCCGAAAAATTGGCAGAATGCAGCAAGTTATAATAATGGTAGCATGCTTGTATACGGAGATCCTATTGTAAAGGCGTTTGACGTAGCGGGACATGAATTTACACATGCGGTTACATCTAGTGAATCCGATTTGGAATATTCCGGAGAATCTGGTGCGATTAACGAGGCGTTATCTGATATTATGGGAACAGCTATTGAGAAATACGTAAATAATGGAGCATTTAACTGGACAATGGGAGAGCAAACGGGAGCGGTGTTCCGTGATATGGCAAATCCATCTTCAATTAAATCTTCAGCTGGAGTACCTTATCCAGATGATTATAGTGAATTTAACGATTTTAATGGATGGGATAATGGTGGCGTTCATTTCAACTCTAGTATTATTAATAAAGTTGCGTATTTAATTGCAAAAGGTGGCACTCATAACGGTGTAATTGTAAAAGGTATTGGCGAGGATAAAATGTTTGATATCTTCCATTATGCAAACACTGATGAATTAAACATGACTTCTGATTTCTCTGAATTGAGAGCGGGTTGCATTCGAGTTGCAACAAATAAATATGGGGCTAACTCAGCTGAAGTTCAAGCAGTTCAAAAAGCGTTTGATGCAGCGAAAATTAAGTAAGCGAGAAATATAGCTCTTATCCGTATTGATGGACTCAGCACATAATGGCTGCATAAGCAAGGGATTGGACATGTTCTGCCATTGTTTCGACTATGGAAAGTTAGATGTCGGAAAATTTGTTTTTTATGATGATATTACTATAATAGGATGAGGAATATTATGGATACACATATAATAGCAAAAGAAGAAATAATAACATTATTAAGCGGTTGGTATAATGCAATTATTTCTCAACATATAATAAAAGCTAAGCACTTAAAGGAAGAGATTGATAGAAATATTCATAGTATGGAGGAAGACTCTAATATCTCTATCTATTATTCTCTACTTAACTTTAGATATAATTTACTGGTTTGTGATACAGATGGTTCTAAAGACTGTCTAGAAAAGATTGCTCCATTTCCAGAGCAAACCGAAACATTTTTGAAATATTATTATCATTTCTTCAAAGCTATTTATGCAATTTCGGTTGGAAATCATAATGAAGCAAAAGAACAATATGAGAAGGCTGAAAAACTCTTAGCAACGATTCCAGATGAATTAGAAAAGGCTGAATTTGATTACATGTTTGCAGTATTCCATTATCAATCCTTAAACCCGTTGTTGGCTGCAAAATATGCTAATAAGGCAAAAGAGGTATTTTCGAAACATACAGGATATGAAATGAAAGTTGCTTCCTGTCAAAATACCATAGGACTTGCTTGTACAAAACTTAGACTGTTTGAAATTGCGGAGGAAAATTTCATTTCGGCTCTTAGAATATTTGAAAAATATGGCGAAGAACAACTAATAGGTAAAGTGAAACATAATTTAGGATTATTATATGCTGATCAAAACCTTTCAGAGTTAGCGATTAAATATTTAAAGGATTCTTTAAAAAATAACCCTAGAACTATGTTCTTATTAGCTAGGGAATATTATAAGTTAGGAGAAAATTTTCTTGCTGCAGATCTAATTGAGGTAGGATATAACCTTACAAAACTTAAAGAATATAAGTGCCATTTCGCTATCTTAAGAGAACTCAATAAGGGGGCAGAGATTGGGGAACTAGAGAAAGTTATTATGACGGGAATATATTATTTCAAGAAGGAAAACCTATGGGGTCATGTAAAAGAATATGCTTCAATTCTCGGAAACAAATTCTATGACCTAAACAATTATGAAAAAGCCAGTAGATTCTTTCACATTGCCCTAGATGCTGACAAAAAAGATTTAGAGAAGGGAGCATAAAAATAATGAAAAAACTAATTTTAACTGTAATGATTTTTACGGGGATTTTATCTGTTGGTGTTGCTAATCAATCTATTGAAGAGCCATCAGCTAAAGCTAATCTACTTTGTTTAGATCATGGAGAAACTATCTAATTAAAAAAAAGTAAGCCTCTGGTATTATCCCATTTAGGT